>DAIODL010000047.1:0-10983 GCA_036746815.1 Desulfobulbus sp. | reverse complement strand
TTGTTGAGCATGCGCAGGTGAATCCGGATCGGCTGCTGGCCATGATTCAATCCGCGCCCAAAAGAAAAGGCACACAGTCTGGAATTCGGTTCACACCGGATCGGCGGCTGGTGGTACCCTATGTTGCCCAGGAAAATATTTTTCAGAAAATACAAAGTATTATTGAAGGACTGCAAGGAGAATGACCATGAAACCAACCCCTCAGTATTGTGAGAAGATTTTCCCTGTGTTTCCCTGGGACCACATTGATACGGTGCTTCTTGATATGGACGGTACGCTTCTGGATAAACATTTTGACGATTATTTCTGGGAGCAGTATCTGCCGGAGCATTATAGCCTGGCGCACAATATATCGGTGGAAGAAGCCAAAAAACAGCTGATTGCCCGTTATCAGAAAGTCAAGGATACGCTCAACTGGGCGGATCTTGACTACTGGTCGCAGGAGCTGGGCCTTGATTTGCAGGATTTGAAGCTGCGCATTAACCATCTCATTGGCGTGCATCCCTATGTAATCGATTTTTTTGAATTCTGTGTGAAAAATGGCAAGAAGCTTTATTTGATTACCAATGCACACAGTCAGTCCCTGGCGCTCAAATTAAACAAGACGGCTATCGGTCCATGGTTCGATCGGATCATAAGCAGTTCTGAGGTGGGGGCCGCCAAGGAAGAACCGGTTTTCTGGGAACGGCTGCAGGAGATACTCGGGTATGACAGGAAACGGACCATGCTGGTGGATGATACCGAGCAGGTGCTGTTTGCGGCCCAGACGCATGGGCTTGCCTATGTGTTATTTGTCGCCCGTCCCAGTAGCAGGAAGCGGGTGCAGTATTCCTGCCATTTCCCTTCCATTGAGTACTTCAAGGAGTTGCTGCCGCATTGAGGCAACAGTTGCGGTTCAGGAAAAAGGATACAAAAAAAGCCCGTCTGTCATCTGGCAGACGGGCTTTTTTGATCATACAGGAACCGGACAGATTGAACGGTTCAGAAAACAATCAGCTTATTTTTTCCGTGATTTGGACGGCGCTGCTTTCGGCTTGGCAGCAGGTTTCTTTTTGACGGATTCAATCTCAGCCTTCAGTGCCTCAATGGCATCGGTCAGTGGCTTGGGATCAAAGGTTGTTTCTTCCTGCTTCAACTGCTGCTCCATCTGCTGCAGACGGTTTGGCAGATCCCCCAGAATTTTGTCAGGTGCCAGTCCCGCAAGCTTGCCGGTGGCATCACCCAGTTTACCTTCCACCTCACCCATTTTGGTTTTGATGTTTTTCAGGGAGTCGCCCAGTCCGGAAATTTCTCCGGCAATAGACTGTACCTGCTCGGTGGAGGCGAAAGCGCTGATTTTTTCTTCCAGTGCTTCGAGCTTCCCGCCCAGCTCGGTAAGGTGTTCGTCAAGCGACTGCTGGGTCTCAGCAACCTTGCTCATAGCGGTATCGAGCACAGACTGCATTTCATCTTTCAGGGCGTCCGGATCAACGGTTTCCGGAGTAGGTTCAGCCGGAACTGGTTCTGCAGCTACCTGAGCAACAGGTGTGGCTGTCCCGGCCGGGGCGGCGGTGCAGCAGGTTGCCTCCTTGCATTTGGGGCATTTGAGGGTACTGATAGTTTCTTTAACCAGCTTGATCACAGAAGCTTTCGTGGCGTGATACATGGTAACGGCAGATTCTTTGTTCATCATGGCCACAGCCAGGAGGAAGAAGCCGATGAGCACGGCAATGGCCACACTCATGCCTATAACCATGGCAATGGACCACTGAATGAACCGGAAAAATCCGATAATGATGAGGCCGATGGACGAAAATAGACCGCCATTTGACGTCGCACTGGTCAAATAGGCCAACAGCACAAAAAATAAGAGAACAACCGCTGCCTGAAGGAGCGGTACTCGCATCGGATTTGTTTTCATCATGTTCTCCTTGGTTGGGAAAAAGCCGAAACCTGTGTGTTCCAGTCACGCGCTGGCACAAAAGCATCATTTTATGGTGCACAGGTTTTAGTGTATTTGCTTGCGAACAGCAAGAAAAAACATGGCGATCAACCCCTGTAAATGAACCAACATTCATCGGCTGTGATGAAAATAACTCGTTGATTCCATAAGAAATAGCCTCCATTATTTCTATTTCCCAGGGAATGAGCCGGGGTGATTTGCGCACTATGCACCTGTCTGCCCATTATTCATGAAGGACAATGCGCAGGCTGCCGTCGTCCACCTTGATATCGCTGATACCATCGGCAAAACTTTTCCAGAATCCGGGGTCCATGCCAAAAGTCTGTACCAGATCGATATTTTTCAGGCCGCCCAGCCAGGCGTTGGGCAGGGGAACACCCATGATGGAAACGCCTTTGAGGATGACGACTGGCCGTCCCTGACGGAAGGCAAGTGTCGCCCCGGCGCGTACCTTCAATATCTTGCCGCCCATGATGGGAAAATCCGGATCCACAGGGATAAGCAGCTTGGCGCTGACCAGATCCGGTGCCAGGTCAATGACCATGCGCTGGGCAAGATCACTGTTCTGTGCGATCAGCCCATTGATTTCACGTTCTGTCAGCCGAATTTCATGAGAGGCTCCCTCCTCGCTGTATGGCTCGGGCTTGAGATCGTCACTACTGGGCTGCTCGGGCCAGTGCCGGGTAGGTTGACGCGTACTCATGGTCCCCTGCTCGAGCCGGTCCAGTTTTTGCTCCAGGTGTTGTTTTTCAGTGGCGCTTAGAGCCACAGGCACAAAGGGACTGGGAAAAAGCCAGCTTTTAAGGACCAGCAGCACCACCGCGATGCTGATGAGCATGGCGGCCAGGACAATGGCAAACATTTTTCCGGCAGTCAGACCGGATTTCTTGGGGGGAGGTGCGATAACTTGTGGGGTAGGTTCCATAAAGAATCTCCGTGAAAAAGGGTTCTTTATTGTAATAGGCTACCTGGTTCTGCTTGTCAAACCCCGGAGTGGTCTTGCCGGTTAAAGGGTTGGTAAAAATATGGGGCTGTTAAGTCATATCTGGTTAAAATAGCGTGTTATATGGGTATCTGTTTTCCGGCGGGCAGGGCAATGTTTGGTTCGCCCTGTGGAGGCAAATACGGTACACTCTTTTTTGTGGATGCATGGGTAGTGACGGTTCTCTTGTCATAAGATGCTGTGGGACAATATTTTTTGGTGCATTGGTTGGTTATGGTGAATGGGTATCTCCTCTTTATTCTGGGTGTGTTGTTTTTGAGTTATCTGCTTGAGCTGGTGGCAGCGCTCTGCAACCTGCGCAGGCTTTCCCCGGTACTGTCGACAGAGTTTGCAGGTCTTTATGATGCGCAGGAGTATCAAAGATCTCAAGAATACACACGCGTCAGCACCCGTTTTTCTCTGGTGCAGTCGAGCTTCATGCTCCTGGTTACGGTGGCTTTTATTCTTAATGGTGGATTTAACTGGGTAGATACGCTGGCGCGTGGTCCGGGCTGGGGCCCGATTCCCACGGGATTGGTGTTCACGGGCGTGCTGGCCCTCTTGAACATGCTGGTGCAACTGCCCTTTCAACTCTACGCGACCTTTGGTATTGAGCAGCGGTTTGGCTTTAATACCACCACCTGGTCCACCTATTTTTTTGATCAGACCAAGATTATCCTGCTTGGCGTGGTGCTGGGCGGACCACTCCTGGCCTTGATTCTCTGGTTTTTTACCCATTTTGGATCGCTTGCCTGGCTGTACTGCTGGGGGGCTGCCGTCCTTTTTGTGCTGGTGGTACAGGTGGTGGCGCCAATTCTCATTATGCCGCTCTTCAACCGTTTTACACCGCTGCCTGAAGGGTCGCTGCGTGAGGCGATCACCGCATATGCGCAGGCACAGCGTTTTGCCCTGCAGGGCATTTTCACCATGGATGGCTCCCGGCGGTCCAACCGGGCCAACGCCTTTTTCACAGGACTTGGGCGTTTTCGGCGTATCGTCTTTTTCGACACCCTGCTGCAGCAGCTGGAGGAGAACGAACTGCTGGCCGTGCTTGCCCATGAGATGGGGCATTACAAGCTGCGTCATGTGCCGGGGATGCTGTTATTGTCCTGCCTGCAGATGGGACTGATGTTTTTTATCCTGTCACTTTTTCTTGGCAATGCACAGCTGTGCGCGGCCTTTGGCATGGAGCATGTCTCTGTTTACGCGTCCCTGGTGTTTTTCGGCTTTCTCTTCAGCCCCCTGTCCCTGTTTCTGGGGTTGGGCATGCAGATGATCTCCCGTCGTAACGAGTATCAGGCGGACCACTATGCCGCCAAAACCCTGCCTGACGGGGAGGGGGCTGTTGATCTGATCAGCGGCCTGAAAAAATTGAGCGTGCGCAATCTTAGTAATCTTACGCCGCATCCATTCTATGTCGCGCTGCATTACAGTCATCCTCCGATTCTTGAGCGCATTGCCGCCCTGCGGGAACACCTGCATGAATGACCAGACTGTGGTGGACAGCCGTTTGCACACCGCTTGGCTCAGCCAGCTTGTACGTGAATACCGGGACATCTGTTTCCAGCACCGCATAAACCTGCAGTTGCCAACCCTGACTATCAGCCGCAGCCATACCCAGCTGGGCAGCTGGAACAAGGAGGGGCGCGTTCTCAGCTTAAGCCATTTCCTTATCAGCGGGCAGCCCTGGTCAGTAACGCTGCAAGTGCTCAGGCACGAAATGGCGCACCAGCTGTGCTGCGAGCTATACGGCGCAGAGGAGGCGGGCCATGGCCCGTTCTTTCGCAAGGCCTGCCTGCAGCTGGGGGTGCTTTCCCCCTTCCAGCGTGCAAGTGCAGACCTCGCAGCCTCTTTGCCGCAGGAGGAGCCGGGCTCAGCCTGTACGGAACCCGGGCGCCGGGTCATAGAAAAGGTGCGTAAGCTGCTGGCCCTGGCGCACTCGGATAATGAGCACGAGGCCGCCCTTGCCATGCAGCGTGCGCGTGCCATGCTTGATCGCTACCGGCTGGATTTTGACAGCCTGGCCGCGGAGCAGCAGATGGTGCACCGCACACTCAACACAAAAGGCCGGACTCTGCCCACCTATCGGAAAATCATTGGCGGTCTGCTGGAGTCAGAGTTTGGCGTGCGGGTGGTCTGCGCCACCCTTTATGATCCTGCAAGTGATACACTCTTCAAGACCCTTGAGATCATGGGGCCTGCGGAAAACGTCGCCATTGCCGAGCACTGCTATTATTTTCTGGAAAATCGGCTGCAGACCTTATGGATGCAAAACCGGGAGCGGTTTGGCAGCGGTGCCCGGGCCAGCTGTTTTCTGGGGGTGCTGGCGGGATTCAAAGAGACACTGCAGAAGACGCGGCGAAGCGGTGCCGCGGATCAGTGGGAGAATGTCGAGGCCCAGGGGCGGCTGCCGGCTGTTCAGGAGCAGCAGAGGCTGGACACCTTTGTCGCCACCTGCTACCCGCGTTTGAGCAGACGCCGGGGGCGTCCGCTCTCCCTGCATGGGCAGGCCTACCGGGAGGCGGTGGCCGCGGGACGCAAACTTACCCTGCAGAAGCCGGTTGTATCCGGCCAGCGGTTACGGCTGCCCCGGTAGTCAGGAAAAGGTGGTGGAAAACGCTGCCTCACACTTTTTTGAGCAATTCCGCGCGGGCGTGCTCTTCCAGAAATTTGGCGAATTTCTTTTTGATTTTTGGCAGCCGGTAGAGACGTCCCAGGATGTTTTTATGGGTGCTCTTGGCCAGGCTTGAGGGGTCAAAATAGCCTTTGGCGTTATTGACGCTGAGGACAAAGGGCGGTTTTCCCTGCCGTACCAGGATGGAACTCATCAACAGGGCGCCGGTGCGGTGATTACCCTCGAAAAAAAGCTGGGGCCAGCTGATCTGCAGAATATAGGCGCCCGCCGCCTGTTTCCAGGGGGTGTCGTCCCGATGATCATCCATCCATTCCCGCATGTTGCTGATGGAAAAATCCTGCTGCTGATAGAAACGTGAGGTCGTGCTTTCGATATGCTGCTGAAAATCACGGCGTTTTTCCGGCTTCACCCCGCAGAGCACAATATGGTTGAGCTCGAGGAAATAGCGGAAACCGCTGCGGTTCAGCAGGTCCACGTCTTTGCGCAGAAGCTTGTTGAGGTACTCGTAACCGGTCACCATGTTATTGACGATTTCATCGCGCATGGGTTCCCGGCGCATTTCCAGGGCGTCGTTAATCTGATCGAAATTCGCCTGAACCTCACGTAAGGAATCGATCACCTTCTTGATATCAATGATAAAGCGGCTAGGCATAAAAAAAGAAACGCGCGAAAGGTGATGCTTCCCTTTCGCGCGCGCAGGACATCGCATTAAGGGTGGGCATCAGGAAAATTCGCCGTGGAGATATTCTTTGGTTAACTGCTCCTGCGGATTTTGAAAAAGTTCCATTGTCGGCCGCATTTCCACCAGATAGCCGGTGCGGCCACCCTGGGAAATATCCACGGCAAAAAAGGCGGTCTGATCCGCAACACGCTGGGCCTGCTGCATGTTGTGGGTGACAATGGCCACAGTGAACCGTTCCTTCAGGCGCACCATCAACTCTTCAATCTGCCGCGTGGCGATGGGGTCCAGAGCGGAGCAGGGCTCATCCATGAGCAGTACCTGTGGCTCCGTGGCAATAGCCCGGGCAATGCACAGACGCTGCTGTTGCCCGCCGGAGAGGGAAAGACCGTTATTTTTCAGCTTGTCCTTGACCTCGTCCCACAACGCGGCGCCCCGCAGTGCTTTTTCCACCTTTTCATGCATGTTGCCACGAAATCTATTGAGCCGCAAGCCAAAGGCTACATTCTCAAAAATCGACATGGAAAAGGGGTTAGGTTGTTGAAATACCATGCCAATATTGCGACGTACAGCCACGGGATCAATGTTATGGGCATAGATGTCGACCCCATGAAAAAGTACGGATCCTTCAAAGTGAAAACCGCGCACCAGGTCGTTCATGCGGTTGATGCTCTTCAACACCGTGCTTTTTCCGCAGCCCGAAGGGCCGATAAAGCCGGTGATCTGGTTTTTAACAATGGGCACATGGCTGTCCCGTACCGCCAGAAAATCACCATAAAAAATCTGTGAGGCCTGGCAATCGAGCACTACCTCGGCTGTCGGGTTGCTGACGGACTGTGATGTTGTCTTCATTTCCACTTCCTGATTTTCCTGAAACATAAATAACTCCCCGAAAGTACATTAAATACGTTTTCGGCGGCCCAAAGCCCGGCTGATAATATTGAGGATAAAGACCAGGACCACCAGTACCAGGGATGCGGCCCAGGCCAGGGAAATCTGGTTATCGTAGGGGGATCCTGAATAGTTATAGATCAAGACGGCCAGCGAGGCGGTGGGCTCATTGGGTTTGAGCCAGTACTCGCTGAACAGGGCTGTAAACAGCAGCGGAGCGGTTTCGCCGGCCGCGCGGGCAACCGCCAGTACCACGCCGGTGATAATGCCGGGCAGAGCCATAGGTAAAGTAATTTTGAACATGGCCTGCGTGGGCGTACATCCGATGCCCATGGCAGCCTCTTTCATGGGACGGGGCACCATTTTGATCGCCTCTTCTGCAGTGAGGAGCACGGTTGGGATCATGAGCAGCGAAAGCGCCACGCCGCCGGCCCAGGAGGAGTAGTGGCCCATGGTGAGTACCACTGTGGCGTAGGCGAACACACCGGCAAGGATGGAAGGAAAACCGGTGAGCACCTTGGCACAGAAACGGGCGACCGTGGCAATCGGTCGGCCCTGCCCGAATTCAGCGAGGAAAATCGCGGCCAGAATGCCAAAGGGCACACTGATAACCGAGGCAATCCCGACCATGAACAGGGTGCCGAGGATTGCGTTGGCAATACCGCCGCCGGTTTCAAAGGCAGTGGGAGGCAAGGCGTAAAAGAGTTCCATACTTAATCGCTGCCCACCATGATAGATGAGCATGATGAGCACCGAAAAAAGCGGAATACAGGCGCCTACTGCGGCCAGTATGGTGATGGTGGAAAGCAGAATGGATTTGAAGGCGCGCGGCTCGAAGGGCTGACGCTCCAGATTGGGAAGATGAAATCCATTGGATGCCGGTGTTGACGGTGTCATCGCTTGGCTCCTCCCGGTGTAGTGCGGGTAATAATGGCCGCGCCGATGATATTGACCAACAGCGTGATAATGAGGAGTACGCAGGCGGCATACATGAGCACGGAAACCTCATGGTCCTTGGCCTCGGGAAAGTTGAGGGCCAGGAGCGCTGCCAGTGTGTTGGCCGGAGAAAAAATCGACATGCTTACCGTATTAGCATTACCCACAAGCATTGCCAGGGCCATGGTCTCGCCCAGTGCCCGGCCCAGCCCCAGCACCAGGGAACCGAAGATGCCGCCGGCCGCAGTGGGCAGCATGACACGCAGAATGGCCTCCCAGCGGGTGGTACCCATGCCAAAGGCAGCCTCCTTGGTCTTCAGCGGAATGGCGCGGAAGGCATCCTGGGAGATGGCTGCCACCGTGGGCAGGATCATGATGGAGAGCACCAGCGCCGCGGGAAACATACCCGGTCCGCTTAAGGAAGTGGAAAACATGGGGAACCAGGCAAAATGGGCGTGGAGAAAGTTGGCCATCGGCCGGAGGATGGGGATGAGCACGAAAATGCCCCACAGACCGTAGACAACGCTGGGGATGGCTGCCAGCAGTTCCACAATGTTTTTGAGAATCACTTCAATCGAATGGGGCAGGAAATCCTGGGTGAGGAAGATAGCAATAGTCACGCCTAAAAAACCGCCCAGCATCAAGGCCAGCAGCGAGCTGTAGAGCGTGCCCCAGATCATGGGGAGAATACCGAAACTGCCGGTGTTCACATCCCATTTGGTAGTAAACAGAAGACCTAAACCATATTCACGCAGGGCCGGAAACGCCTTGCCGCCAATTTTGAACACAATGAAGGCCAGCAGCAAAACCATGGCCCAGGCAAACGCCTGCGTGAGTGCGCGGAAAACAGTATTAAATCCAACATCAAAAGACGAAGGGGGCTTCGATAAAGATGATGTCTGCTTCGTACCGGGGAGAACGGAATCGGCCATATGCTAGCTCCATAAAAGGCGGACGTCCCAATATATTCAGGACGCCCGCAACATACACTGCCAGACAATCAGAAGGTGATATTTTCAGCAGCTTTTTTCACTTTGGTCACAACGGAGGGAGGCAACGGAATATAACCGGCTTTGTCGGAAATCTTCTGGCCTTCATCCAGGCAGTAATTGATCATGCTTTTGAGCGCCTTGCCTTTGGCGGCATCGGCATAATGTTTGTAGAACAGCATCCAGGTGTAGGTGGCAATGGGATAAGCCTTGGCACCGGTGGGGTCGGAGAGCCAGAGACGCATATCCGGCGGGAATTCGCCACCGGCAAGGGCGGCCTGACCACCGGCAAGCCCGGGAGCGACATAGGCACCCGTCTTGTTCTGCAGTTCAGCCATGGGCACTTTGGCATTGACGGCAAAACCGTACTCAATGTAACCGATGGCACCGGGGGTCTGTTTGATGGTAGCGGTGACGCCGTCATTTTTCGGGGCCTTGATCAGCTTCACAGCGCTTGGCCAGTCAACGGTCTTGCCAAAACCGGGAGCCTTGGCGAATTCCGGGGAAATGGCGCTCAGGTGCTTGGTGAACACAAAGTTGGTGCCAGACGCATCGGCACGGGCCACCACGGTGATTTCCTCATCCGGCAGTTTAACGCCGGGATTGGTCTTGGCGATGGCCGGATCATTCCATTTTTTCACCTTACCCAGGAAAATACCAGTGTAGGCATCGCGGGAAAGTTTCAGGTTTTTGACGCCTTCCAGGTTGTAGGAAAGAACGATTTCGCCAGCGGTCATGGGCAGCAGGATCACGCCCTCTTTGACCACTGCCATCTCTTTGTCAGACATGGCCGCATCGCTTGCGGCAAAATCAACGGTGTGATCCTGCAGATCGCGGATACCGCCACCGGAACCTTTTCCCTGATAGTTGATCTGCACATCTTTATGGACCCGGGAAAAGGTCTTGAACCATGTGGTATAGAGCGGCTGCGGAAAGGTGGCGCCCGAGCCGGTCAAACTCAACTCGGCCATGGCCGAACCTGCGCTCAGGGCCAGTGCCGCGCTCAGCGCGATCGATTTTACAACTGTTGAAAAACGCATACATACCTCCTGATGGATTAAGTTTAATTGCATAACGCCTATACCATAGGAGGCATATTTTATGCTTTTGTTAGGCTTTCTTCAGGATTGGGTTTGAGTCTTCAGGGTGGCCGCCACATTTTGCTACTTTCTGTTCGATGAATCGTTTCCCCTGTAGTATATAAGCAATCGTTTTTTTTATTGTTGGCCTTTCTTCTGAGGAGAGGGAGGAATGCGTCATCCATCAAGGAATGCTACCACGCAGTCTGCGGATATTTCAAGGTTGAAAGCTTTTCAGATCTTGCCGCTTATGCTTGGTATTGGTGGTTGCGGGTGCCTCTGCATGTATTGTGACTATTGACAGGGAGTTGTTCCGGGACGATGGAGCAGGAAAAGATATACGAGCGGTTAGCTGAAATTCTCAACCGTTATGTCCGTGATCAGGAAACCGGCAAATTTGTCGAATATCTTGATCCCGAAGCCTTACGGCAACGCCTGCATCTCGAGCGTCAAGGCAAGGGGCACGACTGGGACGAAATTTTTGCCTGGGTGGATCTGTATCTGACCTACGCGGTGAAGACCGGCCATCCCGGTTATGTCAACCGCATGTGGGCCGGGGCGAATCCGCCCTCCATCATAGGGGAGATGGTCACCGCCGTGACCAATACCTCGGCCTGTACCTTTGAAACAGCGCCGGTTTCCACACTGATGGAAAAATATATGCTTGGGATCATGCTCGATCTGGTGGGGTTTCCGCATGGTGTCGGTCAGATGACCACCGGCTCCAGCAACGCCAACATGATTGCCATGCTGGCGGCACGTAATCATCTCGTACCTGCGGGCAAGCATCAGGGACTGTTCGGGCAGCAGGAACTGTATGGATTTGTCTCGGCAGATGCCCATTATTCCA
>DAIODL010000046.1:0-11073 GCA_036746815.1 Desulfobulbus sp. | reverse complement strand
TGGTGCATTGCTCCGGCTCTCTATGAAGAACAATGATGCCATAATGCAAAAGTCGCTTAACTCTTATCAGTTTTTTGTTGCAATATCAGCGTGTTGTCACCGCTGTCCATAAATAAGTCTTCTTAATGTCAACTTCTTCCAGGACGAAACACCATGGTGAAAAAGGGCAAATCTGTCCTGGCTTATCTTTTTAAATTTCTAGGTATTTTTTTTGTGCAGACACAATTAAAGCCATAACTGGCCGATTTTTTGTCGCCTTCTTTCCCTATATTCCAGGTAATTCCTCTATTTTTCGTTTTTTCTAAATAGTTGCATGTGTGGGTATGATTATTGCTTTGACAACAAAATCGTAAAACTAATTTTTAAAAACATCACCAAGTTGTGAAAAAAATGAGGTCACAGGACAATCTAACTTACCAAGAGACTTTCGTGTGACCTTTCGCGAATATGCTCAACGCACAGAGTGTTCCCTGTGATGATAGCTAACTGAAACTTGAGAGGTGGCTACTTGTTAATGCTCATTCGCTCGAAAACCAGTGAAGGGGAGTAATTTATGCGGGAAAAGTAAAAAATCAGGTTGATTGCTGTGTGGATTATCAAAAAATGAAGAATCAAAATGAACGAAAATAAAAAGGAAACAGATTTCATGAATAAAATTATTGCACTATGGACGCACCCAAGATCCGTTTCTACCGCTTTTGAGCGGGTTATGATTGAACGAAGGGACATGGAAATCCTCCACGAGCCCTTTTCCTACCTGTATTATGTGCAAGGAAAAGGTGCAAGTATTAAGCAGCAGTTTGTGGATCCAAATCATCCCACGGATTATCCGGGAATTTGTCAATACATCATCCAGGCAGCAGAAAAAGGTCCGGTTTTTTACAAGGACATGTGTGCCCATTGTTATAAGCATCTTGTTGAAGATAAAGCTTTTCTCGAACGGGTCACGCATACCTTCTTGATTCGTGACCCGGCCAAGGCCATTGCATCCTTCTATGCCATGAATAAGGATGTGACGCTCAAAGAGATAGGGCTTGCCCAGTTGTTCAAGATTTATGAAACAGTAAAGCAAATGGGGTTGCCCGCGGTTGTTGTGGATGCTGATGACCTGGAAGATGCGCCCGAAGGAATTATGCGGGCCTATTGCAAGGAATTGGGCATAGAGTTTATCCCTCAGTCCCTCTGCTGGGAAGCTGGGAATCAAAAAAAGTGGGATATCTGGAAAGATTGGCATAAGGATGCGGCTGTCAGCACGGGCATTGTGAAAAATATGGAAACCTTTACGGTAACCGTTGAGAATGATGATCATTTGAAAAGTTATTACGATGATCAGCTCCCGTACTATCAGGCCATGTATCCCCTTCGCATAAGGCCCTCTGTTGCTGACTGATATCAGAAACGTTACTGGCGGAATGTAAAGTTTCTCAGCTCACATTATGAAGCACAACGCTGTCCAGGTATGAAATACACCTCTGAGTTAATTATGACCGGCTTTTTAATGAATGGAGTTTGGTACAAGGATACAGCTTATTCAACTGTGTTTTCATAATGTATTCTTAACTGTCATTGGATTTTCATATATCCCTGGAGGATCTGGTGGTGTCTGCTGCGGTCATGTGCATGGAGCGGATGCCACCTTCCTTCAGGTTTGTTGGTACATCGGGCAACCGGCTTTGTACAAGCCAACTTCCACTTCTGAAAAAATTGAAAGATAGAGGTTTTTGTCAGCTGGCAGACAATGCTATCCGTACCTTTATGATTAAGTGAACAGCAGAAACTTGTATCTCGCTTAACTGTCCAATAATGAGCGATTTTATGGGGATCATGGGTGGTTATGTCGTTTGGTGCATCAAGAGTATTGCAGGTTTGAAATCTTTCTCCTCAGCCATCTCATTCTCTTGTATCCGTCTGGAAAAAAGTATCTGAGAGATTTTCAGGATTGTGTCTGCGGCAGCCCAAATAACTGAATCGCATCTGGATCCTGTGATTCATTCACCCGGGCCTGTGCTGGGCGCATAAGGGCATTGTCCATGTTGATTCATATCCAATGGGATTGTTTTGAAGAGTATATAACAGGATGTTGAAAAAGGGATTTTGGGCTCGATCGCTACACTACATATCGAATGATACCTAGCGAAGCCTCTATGCATAGTGGGTGTCAGGCACCACTTTGGAGTTTTTCAACATCCTGCTAGTGTCCCGTTTAGTTAGTTCTTTTGTTTAATATTAGCAATCTGCTGGATGCAATATCAGTTAGTTACACTATGGGAAGCCCTCAAAAAGGCTTTTGCACCCTCAAAATTAAGAGACGCAATTAACCAAAAGGCACACTAGCATTCTTATGGGCAAAGCTGTCCTGGTTTATGTTTTTGAATTCGTTGTATTTTTTTATTTTTAGACGCAATTGAGGCCATAGATGACCGAATGAATATTGCATATTTTGTGAGGAATATGCGGAAGATCCTTATTTTTCATTCTTATTAAAAAATAATGCCTCATGGTATGGTTGTTGCTTAATAACGAAAACGTAATGATTGTTTTTTTGAAAACAACAAAATTGTCACTAAAAAATATGATCTATCATTTTTGTACCATTATGCTTCCCCAGGTGGACAATGCCTTCTGGCAAAAAAAAAGAGCCGTGCATCATAAAAAACCAGTACCGGGCCAGTTCGTTGACGCCCGATGTTCTGTGGTTCCCCATCGTTCGTCGATATTGATGCTGGCACGAGTCCTCTTGAGATGGAGCGGGCACCTAAACGGCTCTTAACGGTTTTTGGTGAATGGGGTTCTTTAATCTTTTGTTATATTTTTGAAAATATATCGTGAGTCATAACGGTGCTGGAAGGTAAGCATGCTGTCATGAGTAATGAATATGAACCTTCCTCCTGAGGGGATGATCCTGCTGATGGATTTAACCACGGAACTGTGAATCTGATGGTGTAGGCAATATGAATCTATATAACTAACTGTAATGTGGAATTATTTTTAATGATGGTGTTGGAAAGTAAGTATATGTTTTGCGATAAATTTTTATGGAACTGCTGTTGATTAAAAAATGCATATAAAAAGAGTGAATGCGCAACAGTATATAATAAAGGAAAACCATTATTATCGACTGTGTGCCGGTATGTTTGAGGCAAAGCATGTTGCATGTTAAAGGATTAACAAAAAAATTTGGAGCACTCGTAGCTGTCAATAACTTAAGTTTTGAGGTGAATGAAGGGCAGGTTTTCGGAATTGCCGGACCAAATGGTGCAGGCAAGTCAACTCTCTACAATCTCATAACAGGAAACTACAGCTACGAGGGTAAGGTGATTCTGGATGGCCTGGATATCAGTGGTCTCCCTCCCCACCGCATTGCCAGGCGTGGTATTGCACGTACCTTTCAGATTCCAGAGATTTTCCCAAGTCTTACCGTTGAAGAAACGGTGCAGGTGGGCAGCCGCTTTGGTTCTAAAGGCGGACTTGATGTTGAACATGCCAATGAAATTATTGAATTGGTCGGTCTTGGAGATGATCGCTATCTGAATACAGGTTTATTGAATCTTCTGGGTAAAAAGAAGCTGATGATGGGCGCGGCACTTGCCACCAAACCGAAAATTCTCATGCTTGATGAACCCATGGCAGGTTCCAATGCCACTGAAATTTTGAGCCTTATGGAATTGATAAAAAAGATCAACCAAGACCTTGGTGTCACGATCATCATCATCGAGCATTTTATGAAGGTGCTCACGGAACTTGCCGAACTGTTGATGATCCTTGAATCCGGAACCCTGGTGTGCTGTGGCCGCCCAGCGGATGTCATCAAGGATGAAAGAGTCATTAAGTCCTATCTCGGTGATTCCTATGCTTGAGATAACACAACTCAATGCCTACTACGGGGAATCCCACGTCCTGAAAGATGTCTTCATGCGCGTGGAAAAAGGGCGAGTGGCTATCATTGTTGGCCCTAATGGCCATGGAAAAAGCACATTGCTGAAAGCCATCTGTGGGCTCATCGATCAGGTGGATGGCCAGGTGAGCTGGGACGGCGAGGATATCACGCATCTGGGGACGGCCAAGATTGTTAATGTCGGCATTACGTATATAGCCGAAAACCGTGAACTTTTCCCGCACATGAGTGTGCGCGACAACCTGAAACTTGGCGCATATTCAAAAAGGGCACGGGCAAATGAAAAAAAGAATATGGAGTGGGTGGCCTCCCTTTTCCCCAAACTCATAGAACGGCGCAACCAGCTTGCCTCGACGATGAGTGGCGGTGAGGCCAAAATGCTGGCCATTGCCCGAGGGCTTATGTCCGATGCGGAGGTACTCTGTATCGACGAACCGGCTCTGGGGCTACAGCCGAGCTATCGAACTGATATATTTCGTATTATCAGTGAAATGCATCGACAAGGGAAAACGGTTTTGATTGTTGAACAGAATATACCCCAGCTTTTTGAGATGGCGGACCGCATTTATGTCATGGATGAAGGGTGTCTCTCATTTAAAGGTGGCAAGGATGAGGCGCTTAATGATGATCAGCTCAAAGAAATTCTCTTTGGGATGTAAGCGCTCGAGGAGGCTGCTTGTGTGGAGGCGTGATGTTTTCTGAAATTGTCGATGTCTTTATCAGTGGATTGATCAATGGTTCGGTCTATTCGTTGATGGCTGTTGGGCTTACGCTTTTATATGGGGTGACCAAGGCATTTAATTTTGCTTATGGATCCTTTTACGTGCTCGGCGGTTATTTCGCATGGGTACTGCTTGTGCATTACGGGCTGCCCGGCGGGTATTTGATGGTCATCCTGGCTGCAATTCCTTTTTTCTTTGTTGTCGGCTTTTTCATGGAGAAAATTCTGATCTCTCCGCTGAGAAGGTTTAACGACTGGGAAATGAAAGTCATGATGATGACGCTGGGATTGTCGCTGTTCATGGATTTTTCCTTCCAGTCCGTCTTTGGTCCGCGGGTGAAGTCCATTCCCAGTTTTACGGATAGTGCACTGGAGCTGGGTAATTTTGTTATTTTATATCAAGATGTTGCCATCTTTACGGTGTCAATCTGCTGCATGCTGGGGCTGCGTTGGCTGCTCAACAACACCCGTATCGGCATGGCGGTCATAGCAACGGCGCAAAATCCAGTGGGCGCGCAGATCGTGGGTATTCCGAAAGATTTCATCTATGCCGCGACATTTGCCATTTCGGTTATTCTGGCCGGTTTGGGCGGCATTCTGCTGTGTCAGAAAAATCTGATCAACCCCATGGGTGGTTCGGACATCATGATCAAGGCGTGGGTCATTACTGCATTCGGTGGTATGGGGTCGATCCGCGGCAGTCTTTATGCCGCCTTTATTTTGGGGATGCTTGAGGCGTTTGTTGGCTGGTATTTCGGAATGATTTACGTACAGATTGCAACGCTCACATTGCTGTTGGTTACCCTGGCGGTCAGGCCAAAAGGGTTGATGGGGAGAGAGTAAGCCATGAGTAGGAAACGCATGATTGGCATTCTGGCAGGATTTTATCTGCTGATGGGTATATTGCCGATTTTTACAGGCAGTCCTGATCATCTGAATATTCTCATCATGATTCTGATATGGGCCGTGGTCGCTTCGTGTTGGGATATCATCATGGGGTTTGCGGGAATTGTTTCTTTCGGGCAGGTCGCATTTTATGTCATCGGCGCCTATACTTCAGCGATTCTTTCCGTTTCACACGGCGTGCCGACGGTGCTGTCCATTCTGCTTGCCGGAGTTATCACGGGTATATGCGGGATCATTGTCGGATTGCCGTGTCTGAAACTTGCCAATCATTATGTTGCCCTAGTGACCTTTGCCCTGCATATGGCCCTGGTACCATTTTTGCGTGGCCCTCTGGGAAGGGCCATCGGTTCGGGCGGGGCTCAGGGGATTCTTACAATCCCTCCCATAAAGCTCTTCGGATACGCTTTCAGTGCCAACCATTTGGTGCCGTTTTTCTATCTGACACTGTTCTTAACCATTGTCTTTACCCTGATTCTGGTGGTGGTCATCAAATCGCACTGGGGACAGGCATTTCTCGTAATCAAGGATTCTGAGCGTTTCGCAAGCAGCCTCGGGGTGTTTGCTTATAAGTACAAGCTGATGGTGTTTGCGCTCACCTCCTTTGTCACCGGTTTCTTTGGTGCGCTGTATGCCCATTATGTCGGCATGTTATCAACAAAAATGCTGAGTATGGATGTCTTTACTCTGCTGATGATCATGATGGTTGTCGGGGGGATTGGCAAATATCCGGGGGTGGTGATTGCTGCCGCCATCACCGTGACCATCAACCAGCTTCTGGCGCCTTTGGGCATGTATCGTCCGCAGATTATGGGAGCGATTGTTGTCCTGCTGGTCCTCCTGCTGCGCAACGGCATTATGGGGATATTTGACAAGATCCTGCCCTCAAAGAATGCTGGCGTGTCAGCAAGCCGGTAGTGCCGGAGCCGAACTGCCGAGCAGCTTTGGTGGCAGCCCGTGCCCATTGCGGGCGTATAGACAATAATAGTGAATACAGTGAGTTAAAGTATATTTTTTAAAATACTTAACCGGCCAGCAATGCCGTGGAATAAGTTCAATCAAACTCGAAAGGGAGGGTACAGTGAAGAAGGGACGGATTGCAGTTTTATTTTCAGTGTTGTCAATGCTGTTGATGTTGTCAGGATCAGTGGCCGTTGCGGCCGATACCATAAAGATCGGTGTTCCTTTGGCCATGACCGGTCCTTATGCCGGATCCGGGGATAACTACTGGAATGGCATCACCATGGCCGTAGATGAAATCAACGCATCCGGTGGACTGCTGGGCAAGCAGATAGAGATTGTCCGCTTTGATTCCCAGGATTTTGCTCCCGAGAAGGTTATGCAGGGGGCAAACTATCTGTGCGGTGAGAAAAAGGTTTGTGCTGTTCATGCCGGCTGGGCTGGCTGGGGGCAGGATGTCCGCGCTTATGGCAAGTTCGATGTGCCGTTTTTCTGTGATGATGGTGCAGAGCCCGCGGTTGATGCCTATAAAACAGATCCCAAGCAGTATTCGAACATTTATTTCTTGACGGATACCGGCAAGGATCAGGGCAAGAGCATGTTTAATATGCTCAAATCACTCCCCTATAAATTCCCCAATAAAAAGATTGTCATCATCAATACCGATGATACCTGGGGAACGGAAGTCGGATCGACCCTGGAAAGCAAATTCAAGGAAATGGGCTGGAAGGTTGCCATGCATGAGACCGTGCCCAGCGGTATCAATGAGTGGGGGCCGATTTTGACCAAAATCCGTCGTATCAACCCGGCCATTATTCATGTTGAAATCCCGAGCGCCCAGGAATTAGTCACCTTTTTTCATCAATTTATCCAACAGCCGACGAATTCCATCTTAAGTTACGGCTGGGGCATTACCCCTCTTGAAGTGCTCAAGGCCCTGGGCAAGGATGCAGACGGCATTATCGGCGAGATGCCTGCGGGTATGCCCGCATCCCCGGCCCCCAACGACGCATGCAAGGCCTGGCTTGAAAAATATCGTGCCCTCTTCAAACATGATCTGCCTGCCGGATCGTGGATTGCCTATACCGGTGTGAAACTTTGGGCCGACGCGGTGCGCAAGGTGGGAAATGAACATGATTTTGCAGCCATCAATAAGCAGATCAAGGAAGGAGGCTATGATGGCCTTCAGGGAAAAATCATGTTTGGGGAAAATAATACCCTGCATGCCCAGAAAGGGTCTCCTATTGTCCATTATCAGGTACAGGACGGCAAGCTGACAGCGTTGGCCGTGGATCCTCCCTTTACTTTTTATGGGGGAAACAAGTTCCTGATTCCCCGTTGGATCAAGAAGTAAAATCATAAGTTCAGCACCCTTTCTCCGTGCCACCGTCTTCCCTGGATGGCATGGAGAAAGGTGCATGCGGGGGGCGCGGCACCTGTGATCCGCCGCGAGGCTATGGGGAGTGGGGACTCCATGGAAACGTGCAAAAAAATAGCAACGCCCATGAGCCTGGACTGCCCTGCAAAAGATTTAACATGGCGTGCATGCGGTCGTATTGATTGCTGATGCAAGGAGGCGTTATGGTCAAGGTACAGATTACCGCTGGTGTATGTGGACTTTCCACGGTGGTAATGGCGGATAAAGGTGAGGGATACGAGGCCAGCTTTCAGCTTGATTCTCAATGCCCGCACTGGAAAAAAGTCGATGAATTGCTTGGAGGGACTCCCCTTAATATGCTTGTAGAGTTGTTTGGGGACAAAAAAACCGGAGAGGTTCACTCGCAAGTGATCGATACCGCCCTCAAAACCATCCCGCATATTTCCTGTCCTGTGATTGCCGGCGTTCTTAAAGCTCTGGAAGTGAGTGCGGGGCTGGCTCTTCCCCAGGATGCCACTATTCGGTTTTTTGAATAATCTATTGATGACCCCAAAAAAATATCGGGGATCCTGAGCAAGAAACGCTGATTTTTTGTCATGTCTCTACCCCGTCCTGGAATGGCTGCTGCAATGCACCGGAAAGAGAAGGGGATTTCTATGTCACCTGTTATGCACTATGCGGAAATTATGCACTGTGCGGAAATATTCCAAGATATATGCATTCATGCACAAAGGCAGTCACATATACGCTGAGCATGGCGTGACTGCGCATGACCGGAACACTTTCGTCTGCCGTCTTTTCATACGGCCAACCCGTGGGAAGGTATATCTCTTTGGTTTTCTGGTGGTCGGCTTTTCATAGCCGCGCTGTTGTCCACGCACGTGTAGGTATCGCTGGTTTTATTCCTGCCTCCATGGATGCCTTTCACCAGTTTTTCGTCTGCCACAGATGTCTGTAGTGTAACTGACCTGTATTTTTGAATAATTTTGAAAGTGGCCGACAATGCGACAGGCATGGCGAGGTGGATTGTGCAAGAGGTTGTTCATTTTTTTTAGTGTTTACAAGATGATAGATGTTTCCTGGGGGCTGGCAGATTATTTGCTGTGTGTAATCAAGTTGGTTTTCAGCAAATTAGAAGAATAGGAGATACAACATGCCATTGATGCATTGTCTGGAAGTGATTTCCAGAGATCGGTTCGAGGAAATCCACCAGGCTTCCCTTAAGGTGCTGAGCGAAACCGGAATCCAGTTCCATTGTAATGAAGCCATTGAGATGTTTAAGAAAAATGGAGCGAAGGTGGATGGAGAAACGGTTTTTATCACAGGTGACATGGTCGCCGATGCCCTGGCAACCTGTCCCAAAAGTTTTACATGGACGGCGCGCAACCCTGCCCGGACGATTACGGTGGGGGACCGGGCGGGGGCGGGATTTCTGGTGCAGCCCGATGTCGGGCCGGTATTTGTCCAGGACACGGACAGAGGCCGCAGAATGGCCACCCTGCGTGATTATGCAGATGTAATCAGAATATGCCAGGCCGGTGAGAATATCCATCTCAATGGGACGATTCCTGTGGACCCGAGTGATGTGGATCCGCAGAAGAAGCATCTGCATATGATGTATGAGATTCTCAAAAATTCCGATAAACCGATTCTTGGTTTTTGTTTTGATATGGAGCAGGTTGAAGAGGACATCAAAATGGTGGAGATGGCCTTTGGCGGCGGTGATTTCCTTGAGACACACCACTGCATGGGCTTTGTCGCCAATCCGCTGACGCCGCTGGGATTCAGCCCGGAGACTATTGAGTCGATCATGGCGTATGCCAAGCACAATCAGGTTGTCATGCTCGCTCCCTGTATCATGGCCGGAATTTCCGGTCCTATCAGTTTGCTTGGAACCTCTCTTCTGCAGAACATAGAGTTTCTGGCGGGACTGGTCCTGGTGCAGATGACCCGGCCTGGTGCACCGGTCATCTATGCCGCGGCATCCACAACCGGGTATATGCAGGTGGGGAGTTATGCGGCCGGCACCCCGGAAGCCATGCTCATTAATACGCCGAATATCCAGATGGCAAATGAGTATTACCATCTGCCCTCCCGGACCATGTGCGGTATTTCACATTCCAAGGAGATTGATTGCCAGGCCGGGTATGAAACCATGATGAGCCTGATGCTGGGCGTTTTGAGCGGCGCTCATATGGGCGTTCAATGTGTGGGAACCCTGGATGCGATCATGACGCTTTCCCTGGAGAAGATGATCATTGATCAGGAACTAATCTCCATGGTGCTTCGTGTGCAAAAAGGTGTGGAGGCTGGCCCGGGTGCAGTGGATGCGCAGGCCAAGATCATCCAGGAAGTTGGCTGCGGCGGAACCTTTCTCACGCATCTCTCCACATTCAAGGAGTGCCGCAACCTGTGGAACCCGACACTGGGGGATTGGCAATCCTATGACGTCTGGTCCGCAGCTGGTTCGGAAAGTATTGTGGCCAAGGCGAACAAAAAATTCAAATCAATACTCGCCGATGCACCGGAAAGTTTCCTGGACAAGCAACTCGACGCTGATCTCTCAAAGTTCATCAACGCACTTGCGTAAGCTCTTTTTGTACCGTGCACTCCATCTCAGGATGGTTTGTATGAAGTCACAACATGTCTGAGGATAGATCCTGAAGGCCTTGCTGTATTTCCCCCCCAGCGGCGGGGTCTTTAGGATTATCTACCTGTATTATCTCCTCCTACTCCGGTGGTATGGTCGGTTCTGGGCGTTCCCTAGAAAATTAAATCGCTTGGTTATTCTTGTAATTTCCATCTATTACACAATTTTTGCGGCATTTGTGGTGGGCGGAATATAGCCCGCGTGTGTACCTGCTGCACTGCTCCTGCCTTTTCATCTGTTCTTGGTATTTCCGGTCGGTCATTTCCTTTCCCGCAGAAAAGCCTCTTGGGAATAAGCCAAAAGTGTCTGTATTATAATATACTGATATTATTTAATAAACAATTATATGGCCTGTATTGGGACAATGCTGTCCTTGATTGTGGGACTGTTCTGGTCTTTCTGTATTCTTTTTTGACGTAACTTCGGCTTGATAGGTACATGTTGCTTTTGTTGGCAGGCAATTTGCAAAAGATGGAATGGAACAACTCTTGTCTGCAATGGTGACTGATGATCAATGGTCGCTTGTAAGGATGCATAGGGGTTTGAATATATTGTACTTTATATGG
>DAIODL010000045.1:0-11101 GCA_036746815.1 Desulfobulbus sp. | reverse complement strand
ATCCCCCTGGCTCTGGGCATTATCATGTTCGGCATGGGGCTCACCCTGAAATTTTACGATTTCAAGGATATTTTGCGCAGATGGCGCTTTGTGCTGCTGGGTGTTGTGCTACAGTATTCCATTATGCCGCTGCTTGGTTACGGGGCCGCATTTGTCTGTAACTTACCCCTTCAGGCCGCTGTTGGGCTGGTGCTCGTGGGCGCGTGTCCCGGCGGGACCGCCTCCAATGTGATCACCTATCTGGCCAGAGGGAATGTGGCCCTGTCCGTGGTCATGACCTTCTGTTCCACCCTGCTGGCGCCGCTGGCAACACCCGCTATCGTTTATTTTCTGTACGGAACCAGGATTCATATCGCGTTTTTGCCCATGGTCGCATCGATTTTCTGGATCGTGGTCTTCCCGCTCTTTGGCGGTCTGGTGTGCAGAAAATTGTTTAAAAAGCACATTCAGCCGTTTCTGGATATTTTTCCGTCCATTTCCATTCTCACTATTGCCCTGGTTATTGCCTGCGTTATCGGGCTCAACCAGAAGACCATCCTTGCCTTTCCTTTTCTCATCATTCTGGCTGTCATCCTCCATAATCTGGGCGGATTTTTTCTGGGGTATGGCGCGGCCAAAGTTTTCAGGGCCGACGCACGTGACGCCCGCACCGTGGCCATTGAGGTGGGTATGCAGAATTCCGGTCTGGGCGTGGCCCTGGCCAATGCCTTCTTCACCCCGCAGGCCGCACTGCCCGGTGCCATCTTCAGCCTGGAACAGAATTTAGCGGGCATTTCTCTGGCCAGGTTCTGGACGAGAAATAAGGGGCAGCGGGTAGATGTATCGTCTGCGGAGCGTGAAGTATGATGGGAGGAATGGTCTGTGAGGATAAAAAAGGGTTTCTGGAAAACCAGAAACCCTCGGAGAGCCATGTGGTGGGCGATACAGGATTTGAACCTGTGACTTCCACCGTGTGAAGGTGGCACTCTCCCACTGAGTTAATCGCCCGAAAACGGCCTGGAATATACGGGGAAATCCGTTTCAGGGCAAGTGTTTTTTCAGCGGCCAAAATTCATTTTGACGGATATTTTGCTCCAGTTTTATTTATTTTCTGAAAGTTTGTTGGTTTTTATCCTGTCATGAAAATGCTGTGGTGGCCTGCTCGGACAGCCGGGTGCCCTCTGTGGATGTGTTTGATTTGGGCTTGTGAGATCTTTTCGTGCTGCGTGTTGTTGGGAATGTAGAAAGATTGCGGCGTCTGAACCCATCATTTCTGATCTCGTTGAGGCCGGAAAAGTGCTGGACGCAGCTACCAGCTTCAATCTGGAGACAGGTGAGGTTACCTCGCTGCATTAACGGCATTTATAGAATTGTTGAGTCATGCCTGGATGCACCGCCCTGTGTGTTCAGGCATTTTTTTTGCCTTCTTGCCCAGGCCGTGCGTCATCAGGTATGCTGTGGCAATTTAAGTTCGATTTGTTACTGGCCATTCTGTTTTATCAGGCTGGAAGTTCTACATTTTTCCAGAGTACAAAGGCGATAAAAATGAAAAAATTTTTTTCCATTGACGCGGTTGTTCCCCTGCTGGAGCAGGAGGTCCGCAATTATGAGGTGCCTGTCGTTGATTTGATTGCCACGCAGACAAAAGATCCGTTTAAGGTGCTGGTGGCGACCATATTATCCGCCCGCACCAAGGACGAGGTAACGGCTGCAGCATCAAGGCGCCTGTTTGCCAAGGTAGACAATGCGGCAACGCTTGCACGGCTGTCGATACCGGAAATCGAAAAGCTGATTTTTCCTGTAGGGTTTTTTCGCAATAAGGCTAAATATCTTGCTGAGTTACCCGGCGCGTTGACTGAGCGGTTTTCAGGCAAGGTGCCGGAAACCATTGATGATCTGGTGACGCTACCCGGTGTGGGCCGTAAGACAGCCAATCTTGTGGTGGCGATCGCGTTTCAGAAGCCGGCTATCTGCGTTGATACCCATGTGCACCGGATTATGAATATCTGGGGCTATGTGGACACGCAAACGCCCCTGCAGACCGAAATGGCTTTGCGGGAAAAATTGCCGCAAAAATACTGGATACGGATCAACAGTCTTTTGGTCGCTTTTGGACAGGGTACGTGCACGCCGCTGCGGCCGCATTGTGATCGCTGTGTGCTGGCGGAGTATTGTCCGCAGATTGGGGTAACGCCTAGAAAAATTCATCAGGACGCGAGCGGGGAAAAAAAGATGGCATCGGCGGAAACTGTTTTACTTTCATGGAATGTCAATGGGTTGCGTGCTGCCGTAAAGAACGGTTTTGTGGGCGTTGTGCAGCAGCTGCAGCCGGATATTATGGCCCTGCAGGAGATCAAGGCGCATCCGGAACAGGTGCCGGAGGTGAGTCAGGCACTTGCCGAGGCTGGTTATCAAGGGTTCTGGTTTCCTGCCCAGAAAAAAGGGTATTCGGGCACAGCTGTTTTTACCAGAATGGCGCCTGAACAGGTGTATTACGGCATGGAACAGCCGGAGTTCGACGCTGAGGGACGGGTACTGACGCTTGAATATGCGGGTTTTTATCTGCTTGATGTCTATTCGCCCAATGCCCAGCCTGAGTTGAAGCGGCTTGATTTCAAGGAGGCGTTCAACAAGGCGCTTCTGGACTACATGAACCGGTTGCGGCAGCAGAAAACTGTGGTGGTCTGCGGCGATTTAAATGTGGCGCATAAGGAAATCGATCTGGCCAATCCCAAGGCGAATGTAAAAAATCCAGGTTTTTCTCCAGAGGAGCGCGCGTGGATGGATACGGTGCTTGATGCGGGGTATGTGGATACCTTCCGGTCGCTGCATCCAGAGCCAGGGCAGTACACCTGGTGGAGTTACCGGTTCAATGCCCGCGCCAAAAATATCGGGTGGAGAATCGATTATTTCCTTGTTGATGCCGCGAGCCGTGAAAGGGTGGTGGACGCCTCCATTCATAATGAAGTCACCGGCTCTGACCATTGCCCGGTAGGTCTCATACTGCGTTGATACTCACCTCCCTCTCTGCCTTAAGCACGTTAACTTTTGCATGCGTCTTGTTGTGATTGTGCGTTTCTTGCTGCTTGATAACTGGCTGTATTTTAAGGGCTATTATGCTTGATGTGTGCATGGGGCGGTTTTTTGCAATGGATGCACTGTAATTTAATAAAATTTGTTGATAAAATTCATTTTCTTCTTTTGGAATCTAAATTTTTGGTAAATACATTTACTGTTTTTTTACTTTTTGTTATAATAACGATTCTCTTCCCATTGTTAATTTTGCGTTATCTCACATAATTTTTATCTCGTTTTGATTGTCGTGCAATGCGTTAGAGTGAAATAGCATGCCATTTGCCATTTCTCTGATGTTATGCTTTATTCTTTGTACTAATCATTCGCATGTGGCTATCGGATGACAGGTGCAAATTTTTTATTTAATATCAACAACGAGGGGAACGTATGAACAAGAATGATCTCATTGAATCCATTGCTAATTCGGCTCAGATTACCAAGGTGGCTGCGGAGCGTGGATTAAATGGGTTGTTGGGTACCTTGGCAAATGCCATGCAGGAAGGAGAAAGGATAACCCTAGTGGGGTTTGGAAGTTTTTCTGTGGTTGATCGTGCTCCAAGAGTGGGTCGCAACCCCAAAACCGGCCAGAAGGTACCGATCCCGCAGCGCCGGGTCGTTAAATTTCGTCCAGGTAAAGAACTTTCCACAAAGGTGCAGTAACCTTTTTGCGCACTAACAGCCCGTCATCGCAAACGATCATTTGGTGGTGTCCTACCGCAGTGGTCGTTTGCGAACAAACCACAATCCCGCCCCAATCACCACCATCAACATGCACAGCAGTTGGCCCATGGAGAGATGAGCCACGATAAATCCCATCTGTATGTCAGGTTCCCGGAAGAATTCCACCACAAAGCGGCAGCAGCCGTATCCGCATAAAAAAAGCGCCAGGAGCGAGCCATGCGGCCAATTCTGGTTTTGGGGCCGCCAGGGTTTGTCTTTAAGGCTCCAGAGCAGGATAAAAAGAAAGACGCCTTCCAGCATGGCTTCGTAGAGCTGCGAAGGATGACGGGGCAAGGGGCCGCCATCGGGGAAGATCATGGCCCATGGCACGTCCGTTACCCGTCCATATAATTCTCCGTTGATGAAGTTGCCCAGCCGCCCGAAAAAAAGGCCAATGGGCGCGGTCACGATATAGAGGTCCACGGTTTTCCAGAAATCCAGCTTTTTGCAGCGGCAGTACCCGTATCCCGCCAGCAGGGCGCCAATACAGCCGCCGTGAAAAGACATGCCGCCATCCCAGGTGGCAATGATTTCCATAGGGTGCGCAAGGTAATATCCGAAGTTGTAAATCAGCACGTAGCCCAGCCGTCCCCCCAGGATGATCCCCAGAATCAGGAACAGGTTGAGGTTGTCCACGTTGGCGAGCAGTTCTTTCCATTTGTGGCGCCGGGCCTGGACGCCGACAAGCCAGTAGGTGGCGATGAAGCCAAGGACATACATCAGCCCGTACCAGCGGACCTGGAGCGGACCAAGAGAGAGAATTACCGGGTTGATATGCGGATAGGCGAGCATGGCGAATTTAGCAGAGCCCCTGTCGTTTGAGGTGCACCTGCAGGACGGAAAGCGCTGCAGGGGTGACGCCGGAGATGCGAGAGGCCTGCCCCAGGGAAAGCGGCTGCACCTTGGTCAGTTTTTCCACCACCTCATTGGAGAGGCCGGGTAACCCCTTGTACACCATATCCGGTGGCAGGGCCATCTGTTCAAGCTTCTTGAAACGGCCGATCTGCTCCACCTGCCGTTTGATGTAGCCCTCGTATTTTATCTGCAACTCAATTTCATCGTGCCAGTGCAGGGCAGTTTCGCTGGTCACCGGGGGACGGCCCGTTTCCCGGGCAAACTGATTAAGCGTGGCCAGGGTGATCTCGGGACGTTTGAGCAGTTCCGCCAGGCTGATGGTCTGGCTGAGCGGCGCGGAGGCGTGGCGGGCAAGGAAATCGTTTATTGCCGCGTCGGGCTTGATGCGTTCCTGCTGCAGATGGCTTAAGGCCTCGTTGATACAGGTGGATTTTTCCTGAAACGTCTGCCAGGCCGGGTCGTCCACCAGACCAATGCGATGGCCGATGGCGCGCAACCGCATGTCAGCATTATCTTCCCGGAGCAGGAGACGATATTCGGCCCGCGAAGTGAAGAGCCGGTAGGGCTCCTTGGTGCCCAGGGTGACCAGGTCGTCAATGAGCACTCCCAGGTAGGCCTGGGAGCGGTCGAGGATGACCGGATCCTCACCGCGCACGTACTGCACGCTGTTGATGGCTGCCATCAAACCCTGGCCTGCAGCCTCTTCATAGCCGGAGGTGCCGTTGATCTGCCCGGCCAGAAAAAGGCCCGCGATCTTTTTGGTTTCCAGCGAGGGTTTGAGCTCTCGTGGATCAATGTAGTCGTACTCGATGGCATAGCCGGGGCGGATGATGCGCGCCTTTTCCAGACCGGGGATGGAATGCACCATGGCGATCTGTGTCGCCAGCGGCAGGCTGGTGGGAATACCGTTGGGATACACTTCGATGGTGTCCAGACCTTCCGGTTCCAGGAAAATCTGGTGACGCGGTTTCTCCGGGAAGCGCATCACCTTGTCTTCAATGGAGGGGCAGTAGCGGGCGCCGACACCTTCAATAATGCCTGCGTACATGGGCGACTGGTCGATGGAGCCGCGGATGATTTCGTGGGTGCGCTCGTTGGTGTAGGTAATGTGGCAGGGGCGTTGCGGCAGCACCGGGGCACCATGGGAGGAAAAGGAGAAAAGTACCGGATTGTCATCTGTGTACTGGGCTTCCAGCTGGGACACATCAATAGTGTTCCCGTCCAAACGCGGCACGGTGCCGGTTTTCAGACGGCCCACGGCAAAACCCGCCTCGGCAAACCAGCGGGCCAGTCTGGTGGAGGGTGCATCGCCCATACGGCCTGCGGGAAAATGCTTCAAACCCACGTGGATAAGCCCGTTGAGAAAGGTGCCCGTGGCCACCACAATGGCCCGCACCCGGATATGTTCCTCAAGCGAGGTGCGCAGCCCCACCACCTGCCCATCTTCGACCAGGATTTCATCAACCATGGTCTGGCGAATGGAAAGGTTAGGCTGGTTTTCCAGGACATGCTTCATGCGCAGACGGTAGAGCAGCCGGTCCGCCTGCGCGCGGGACGATCGTACTGCCGGGCCCTTGCGGGTGTTGAGCCGCCTGAACTGGATGCCGGTGGCGTCAATATTTCTGGCCATTTCCCCGCCCAGGGCATCGATTTCTTTCACCAGATGCCCCTTGGCAAGTCCGCCAATGGCCGGGTTGCAGGACATGGCACCGATAGTGTCTGCGTTGATGACGCAGACCAGTGTTCTGCATCCCATTCGGGCAGCAGCAAGGGCTGCCTCACAACCGGCATGGCCGGCACCTATTACCGCAATATCAAAATCAAGCATGGCACAAATGTACAAAGAAAAGCTCAGTGGCTTAAAGAAATTTCATGGGGTACATCCCGTTCGAGAGCGTCCAAGGATACAGCGCACTGTGGTCGTATGCAACAGGCGCGAGAACGGGCGCGGCGGCTGCCATGTTGTTGGTATCTTTTGCCAACCCATGCAGTCCAGGTAGGGAAAGCCGGCACCTTAAGTATTTTCATCGGAAGGATAGGATACATGAAATAGAGGCTGGAGGGAAATGATTTGACAGGTATTACTCTTTATGATTAAAATGCCTCTCTTTATATGTAGAGATGGCTTGCCCGCAGTCTTTGCCGCCTTTCCTCTTCAAGGGATTCCCATAATTTCGGGACGGGTTGGAATGCCCACAAACGTCGAAAGAGAAGGGTGGCCATCTGCCAGTATATCACGATTTTTTTTGCGATAAAGGAAACCACAATGAGCAAACAAACCTTTCAACCCAGCACCACCAAACGTTCACGTACCCACGGATTTCGTGTCCGTATGCAGACCAAAAATGGTCGTGCTGTCATTGCCAGACGTCGTGCTAAAGGACGGAAACGGCTGTCCGCTTGAGTCAGCTGATGCCGCTGACACTCCCTAAACACCATTTGTTGCGCAGTAATGGGGAGTTTCAGTGTGTCTATCGGGCAGGAAAACGGCGTCATGGATCTGGATTCTCTGTGATAGTGGCAGCCAACGCGCAGCCATGGAATCGTCTGGGAATCAGTATTCAGAAAAAAACAGGTACAGCGGTGGAGCGGAACCGGATTAAACGTTTGATCCGCGAAACCTTCCGTTGTCATCGTGATCGCTTTCCCGCGCAAAGCGATATTGTTATCACTGTTCGTGCGCCGTTTGCCTTTGATAGCCTGGAATCGTTTCAGCAGCAGCTGTTTCCGATCACCGGCGATTTTTAAGCATGGGAAAAAACGATGTCCTCAGATGATCATCAGGGCACTCCGTTTATGGAGAAAAATAAATTATCTTGGCGTAAGCTGCCAAGCTATTGTCTTATTGCCCTTTTCATGGGATATCGTTCTTTTATTTCCCCTCTTTTCCCGCCCTCTTGCCGTTTTGTTCCCACCTGTTCCCAGTATGCCATTGATGCGGTCCGTAAATATGGAGCCTTCCGCGGTTCTTTGATGGCAATATGGCGCATATTACGGTGCCATCCTTTTTCCCGGGGCGGCTGGGATCCCGTCAAATGAACCCGTGATCAGTTATCGCGACCATGCCTCCAAAAGAGGCTTTTTCAGGTAAAGACTATGGATTTTAAAAGAGCCTTGCTGGCTGTCGGGCTGTCACTGCTGATTATCATCGGATATCAGTTTTTTGCCGCAAAATTTCTGCCAGCTCCTCCTCCCCCGCAGGAAACTCCTCAGACGCAAGAGCAGACCGCCGCGACGCAGCCTGCACCACAGACACCAGCCAACACCGCCGCGACCCCGGCCACCAAGGTTGATATTCCCAAGGTCGCTGTGGATCCCAAGGCGCGAACCCTGAACATTGATACGCCCTACTATGGGACAAAGTTCACGGAGCAGGGTGGTGGCATGGACAGCTTTATGCTGAAAAAATATCGTTCAGAGCTTGATGCCCACTCCAAACCTCTGCAGCTTATCCACAGTGAAAATCCTGCTGATTTTCCGGTCCTTTTTTCTTTGGATAATGCCGCTGGCGGCGCATTGCCCCTTTATCATGGTGATAAACTGGACCTGAGTCTGACAGATCCAACCGCCACTGGCAGTCTGCAGATGCAGGCCATTACCAAGGAAGGGCTGAATATTCAGGAAACTCTGTCTTTCCGGGCAGACAGCTACCTTATCGATGTGACCTACAAGGTAACCAACCCCTCTGATAAACCGGTGCAGGTTTCACCGGCGCTGTCACTTGCGAACAGACCTTTTTCTCATTCCAGCCAGACCAGCAGTTATCTTTTTTCAGGACCTGCCGCCTATGTGAATGGCGAACTGGTTGAGACCAAGGCTAAAGAATTGACGAAAGGTCCGGTGGTGCTGCAGGGAAAGGTGGCATGGACCGGTTATGTGGACAACTACTTCATGACTGCTGTCGTGCCAACGACGCCAGCCGCACACACGGTGACCCTGCAGGGCTCGGAGGAGCATGTTCGTTCTGTCATCTCCGAAGGCATTGTCTCCATCCCCGCAGGTACCTCCAAAGATTTTACCTACACCCTCTATTTTGGCCCCAAAAAACTGACCATCCTGCAGCAGGATGGTCATGAACTGGCTAAGGCGGTGAATTTCGGATGGTTTGACGTACTTGCCAAACCCATGCTGTGGTTACTGAATACCTTTTACAAGTTTATCGGCAACTATGGTGTCGCTATCATTTTGCTCACGGTTTTGATCAAGCTGATTTTCTGGCCTATCACCCAGAAGGGTATGAAGTCCATGAAGAATATGCAGAAGCTTCAGCCCAAGATCGCAAAAATACGTGAAAAGTATAAAAGCGATCCCACCATGATGAATCAGGAGATGATGAACCTGTACAAAACGTACAAGGTCAATCCCATGGGTGGCTGTCTGCCGATGCTGATCCAGATTCCCTTCTTTTTCGCACTCTACCGGGTACTGATGGCGGCCATTGAGCTGCGCCATGCCCCGTTCATGCTCTGGATCAATGACCTTTCGGCTCCGGACCGCTTGTTCATCGGTTTTGATATCCCCTATCTGCATGGCATCCCGGTGCTGACGTTGTTGATGGGCGCCTCCATGTATTTGCAGCAGAAAATGACCCCGACCACGGCTGATCCCAATCAGGCCCGTATCATGCAATTTCTGCCGATCGTTTTTACCTTCATGTTCCTGAACTTTGCCTCGGGACTGGTTCTGTACTGGTTCGTTAACAACCTGCTGTCCATGCTGCAGCAGTATCTCATCAACCGGCAATTGAAGAACTAAGTTGCAGAGGGCGAGCGCGATTTATGGGAAAGGGAAAAGATTTTTTCGGCAAGGATATTGCCGATGTTATTGAGCAGGCCTGCGTGGATTTCCAGGTTTCGCAGGAAGATTTACGCATCGAGGTCCTGGAGACCGGCTCAGCCGGTATTTTCGGGCTCTGTAAGAAAAAGGCGCATATCCGCGTGCAACGCAAAAAAGTGCCGCTGGCGGCAAGCGTTGAAGAACAGACGACTGAGGCTGAAACTGCTGCGGCGGCTGAGACCGTGACCACACCAGAAGCAGAGAAGGTGCCTGCTAAATTAAGAGGTGGCGCATCGGGCAAGTCTAAAAGTCAACGGCCCAAAAAGGAACAGGCTGCAGTTGCAGAAAAATCTGTAGCTGAGAGTACACCGCAAGAGGAGGAGACCGAGGTCGAGGCACAGACCTGTGCGTCCGAAGAGCCGGTGCCTGTTCCTGAAGTGGAGGTTCCGGTGGAACCGCCTACGGAGGAAGGGCTGCAGACCATTCGTGCTGACTTGGATAAATTACTCAGTCTCATGGGCCTTGCGTCGCAGGTTGAGGTCCGTTTTGACGACAATACTGTGTTGTGCCAGATCAATGGGGAGTTTGAGGAGCAGATCATCGGGCCTGATGGCCGGACCTTGGACAGCCTGCAGTATCTACTGCGGAAGATGGTTGCCCGGCATCTGCCCGACCGCATCATGCTGGTGGTGAATGTGGGCGATTTCCGAGAACGCCGCGCGGAAGAGCTGAAAAAACATGCCCTGGAGCTGGCGGAGCAGGTGAAAGCGGATGGCAAGACCCAGTCCATCCCCGCTCTCAACCCGTCGGAACGCCGTGTCGTGCATATGGCGCTGCAGGAGGATAAGGGAGTCCGCAGCCGTTCCGTTGGCGATGGGCTGTTCAAGAAAGTGCTCATCTACAAACCAGGTAAAGGACGCCGACCGGCAGCGAAGAAACGCCGGGGAGGCCAGGGTGGCAACGCGACCGGCGACTGACACCATCGCGGCTATCGCCACCGCGCCGGGCGTGGGAGGTATCGGTATTGTCCGTATTTCCGGTTCCGATGCCTTGAGCCTTTTACGCCGGCTGTTTCACCCCCATAACCCGGGGGCCCGATTTACCAGTCACCGGCTCTACTACGGAACCGTGATTGGTCCCTCTGGCCAGGTTCTTGACGAGGCCCTGGCCGTCTATATGCGTGCTCCGCATACCTATACCCGTGAAGATGTGGTGGAACTGCACTGCCATGGTTCCTTTGTGGTGCTGCAGGAAGTACTGCGCACGGTCTTCACCCTGGGGGCGCGTCCGGCAGAGCCCGGCGAATTCACCAAACGCGCTTTCCTGAGCGGCCGTATTGATCTCACCCGTGCCGAGGCCGTGCTTGAACTTCTGGAGGCGCAGACCGCCAAGGGCGCAGAGCTTGCGGTTAATCAGCTGCAGGGGGAATTGTGCACGCGGCTTGAGGCGGTCCGCAGCGAACTGGTGCGGATGCTCGCTTTTCTGGAAGTGGCCATTGATTTTCCGGAAGATGACGTGGAGATCGTGCACTATGACGAAATGCGCACGCGTCTTGAGACAGCGGTGATTGCGCCGCTCACGCAGTTACTCGCCGTCGCCGAGCAGGGGCGCATCGTGCGCGAGGGTATCAAGGTGGTGATTGTGGGGCAACCCAATGTGGGGAAGTCGAGCCTGCTCAATGCCCTGCTGCACGAGG
>DAIODL010000044.1:0-11124 GCA_036746815.1 Desulfobulbus sp. | reverse complement strand
CAAGGGGATTGAGGCAGCCAGGGTGATTGGCATGAAAACCGCGGGACTTACCGGCGGCACCGCGCATCCGGGCGGGAAGATGGCCGGATTGTGCGACCTGCTGCTCAATGTGCCCGCAGACGTGACCGCTCATATCCAGGAAACCCATCTGTGGGTAGAGCATGTTTTGTGCGAAATCGTGGAAACACGCATGTTCGCGGGATAATAACCTCCAATCGTTTAGTATCTGCCATGCCAACCTATCCGCCCGAACCGCTTGATTTAAGCGAACTGCATACCTATTCCGTCTTTGACCGGCATTCCAAGGTCAGCATTGATGATTTCGCCCGCCCGCTGCAACCGGGCATGACGGTGCGCCAACTGCTCGCTTCTCTGCCCACCCAACTGGCGGGAGGTGATTTCCCGGAGCTGGTCCGCCGCATTGGCGAGGCCTACCGGCAGCACCGGCCCATCATCCTTGGTATGGGCGCGCACGTGATCAAAGTGGGACTGAACCCCATCCTCATTGACCTGATGCGGCGCGGCGTCATTACGGCCGTGGCCCTGAACGGGGCCGGCATTATCCATGACAGTGAGATCGCCATGGCCGGCCGCACCTCCGAGGATGTGGCCACCGTGCTTGGTGCCGGTGCCTTTGGGGCCGCCCGGGAAACCGGTGAATACATCAACCAGGCCATCTGCGACGGTGCAGACCGTGGTATCGGCATCGGCCAGGCCGTAGGCGAGATGCTGCTCTCCAAAAAATTTCCGCATACCGATGCCAGTCTGCTGGCCATGGCTGCCACACTCAAGGTACCGATCACCGTGCACGTGGCCCTGGGCACGGACATCATCCACATCCATCCCAGCGCGGATGGCGCGGCCATCGGCAAGACCAGTCTCCACGATTTCCGGGTCTTCTGCGGACTGGTGAGCGAGCTGGAAGGCGGGGTGTATCTCAATGTAGGTTCAGCCGTGCTTTTGCCCGAGGTCTTTCTCAAGGCACTCACCGCGGTACGCAATCTGGGCCACGAAGTGAAGCATTTCACCACCGCCAATTTCGACTTCATCCGCCAGTACCGGCCCTCCACCAACGTGGTGCAACGGCCAACCATGGAAGGCGGCAAAGGGTTTAATTTCACCGGACACCATGAACTCATGCTGCCGCTTCTGGCCGCCGCCGTCCTTGATGAAATTGACAAATAACCGTGAAAAAAGTATATGCCCCTTCCATTGAACAAGAGATCACGCACACCTTGAGAAGGCAGGACAGGGCATGAGAACAACGCTACGTATCGGCACACGGGCTAGTCTGCTGGCGGTCACGCAATCGACCTGGGTCAAGAACCAGATTGAAAAAGCGCATCCGCACACCCAGGTGGAACTGGTTAAAATCACCACCAAGGGCGACAAAATCCTGGATGTGCCGCTGGCCAAGGTGGGGGGGAAGGGGTTGTTCGTCAAGGAGATTGAGGACGCTTTGCTCGACGGCAGTGTGGACCTGGCGGTGCATTCCATGAAGGATGTGCCCACGGAACTGCCCGCCGGCCTGCACATTGGCATTGTTCCACCACGGGAAACCCCGTTTGACGCCTTTCTTTCCAACCGTTTCTCATCCATTGCCGACCTGCCGCAGGGCGCCACCATCGGCACCTCGAGCCTGCGGAGGAAATCACAGCTCGCAGCCATGCGGCCGGATCTCACCATCCTTGACCTGCGCGGCAACATCGATACCCGCCTGCGCAAGCTGGATCAGGGCGATTATGACGCCATCATCCTGGCTGGGGCAGGGCTGAACCGTTTAGGTTTGAGCCACCGCATCACCGTGAAACTGCCTCCTGAACAGATGCTGCCGGCTATCAGCCAGGGCGCGCTGGGCATTGAGCTGCGCAAAGATGACGCGGATCTGCTGGCGGGCCTGCAGTTTCTCCATGACCGCGAAACCGCGGTAACAGTGGCCGCGGAACGAGCCTTTCTCCTGACCCTTGAAGGCGGCTGCCAGGTGCCTATCGGTGCCTATGCGACGCTGAACTCTGACACCGTGCACGTCTCCGGCCTGATTGCTGAAGTGGATGGCAGCACCCTGCTCAAGGACAGCCTTGAAGGCCCGGCCGACAAGGCCGCGGACGTAGGCCGCACCCTGGCGCAGATGCTCCTTGACCGGGGCGGTAAGGCCATTCTCGACGCTGTCTATTCTCAAAACAACTGAATACTCATGACCACCTCATCTTCCTTTCTGCCACGTTCGCAACCCAAATCCGGTTCCTGTCCGGCCCCTCCAACTCCCGGCAAGGTTTATCTGGTTGGCGCCGGTCCCGGCGACCCCGGTCTCATCACCCTGCGGGGCAAGTATCTGCTCGAACGTGCGGAAGTGGTGGTCTACGATTATCTGGCCAATCCCCGGCTGCTGGCGTATGTGCCGCCTGGAGCGGAGCTGATCTACGCCGGTAAAAAGGGCGGCGGTCTGCACGCCTTTACCCAGGAGAGCATCAACCGGCTGCTTGTAGAGCATGCCAAACGGGGCAAGATGGTAGTCCGGCTCAAGGGCGGCGACCCTTTCATCTTTGGCCGCGGCGCCGAAGAGATTGAGGAACTTGCCTCCGAGGGTATTGAATTTGAGGTGGTGCCGGGTGTCACGTCGGCCACTGCCGCCGCCACCTACGCGGGTATTCCCATCACGCACCGTGAGTACACGGCCTCGGTGGCCTTTGTCACCGGGCATGAGGATCCCACCAAAAAATTCTCCACCATCGCCTGGGACAAACTGGCCACGGGCGCGGGTACCATCGTGATTTATATGGGCATTAAAACCCTGCCCGATATCACCAAAAAGCTCATCGATTACGGACGCTCTCCGGAAACCCCGGTAGCCGTTGTGCGCTGGGCCTCCACCCCGCAGCAGCACACCGTGGTGGGCACGCTCGCCACCATCAGTGATGTGGTGCAGCAGGCAGGGATTACCCCGCCAGCCCTGGTTATCGTGGGTGAGGTGGTCAAGCTGCGCCACACTATTGACTGGTTTGAAAAACGGCCGCTCTTCGGCAAACAGGTGGTGGTCACCCGTACCCGTGAACAGGCAAGTGACCTAGTCTGCAAACTGGCCGAGGCCGGTGCCGACTGCCTGGAATTTGCCACCATTCATATCGAGCCGGTAGCTGATACTGAAATCATCGATCAGGCCATCGCCACGCTTGACACCTATCAGTGGATTCTTTTTACCAGCACCCACGCGGTCACCTATTTCTTCAAGCGGCTGCAGACGCTTGGCTGGGACAGCAGAAAATTCGGGGCCACCAGAATTGCGGTGGTGGGACGCGCCACCAATGAAGAACTGCGCCGGTATGGGCTGCGGGCCGATCTGATGCCGGAAAAATTCACCGGTGAAGGTCTGGCTGAGGCCCTTATCCAGACAGGTGTGCAGGGAAGCCGCATTTTGCTGCCCCGCGCGCTGAAGGCCCGGGATATTTTGCCCGAAGCCCTGATGGACGCCGGAGCAAACGTGACCATTGCGCCAGTTTACGTGAATAGACCGCCCATGGGACAGCAAAAGGAACTGCGTGATGCCCTGGAAAGCGGTGAGGTGGAACTGATCACCTTTACATCCTCATCAACAGTCACCAACTTCCTCACCATGCTTGGCGCCAGGGATAACGACGAACTGCAGCGTTTTCTGGCAGGCGTGCGCATCGCGGCCATTGGCCCCATTACCGCGGCCACTGTTCTTGAGCACGGCCTGCAGGTGGATATCCAGCCGGAACGTTACACCATTGATGATATGGTGAAGGCCATCATCAGCTTTTATCAGGCCCGTGATGCGGCCCCGGCTCAGTCGTAATCTGCACTCCAAAGCACTGCGGGAGCATGCGCCCCGCCCGTCGGCAACCACTCCCGCACCGGCAGAGAAACGGCAATCCTCACCGCTCGATGAGCACGCGGTGCATTGCCGCTTCTGCGGGCACCACATCACCGGGCAGGATGCGGCAATCGCGGTTGCCGACAACCACCAGCATGTGTTTTTCAATCCCGCAGGCATTGCCTTTACAGTTCTCTGTTTCCGGAGCGCTCCGGGCGTCATGAGTCAGGGGCCATCCAGCATGGAATTTACCTGGTTCTCCGGTTATGCTTGGCAGGTGGTGCTGTGCGCCGCCTGTCAGACGCATTTGGGCTGGCGTTTTCTTTCCCAGTCGACTGGCGATCAATTTTTCGGTCTGATCGCCACGCACCTGACAGAATCTTAACCATTTAGTTTTACAGTAAAATTTATTCCGCCATTGTCTTTCTTGCCAGTGACAGGTATCTTGATAGCATTCATAATATATCAAAGAAAGCTGCCATGCTCACAACGTCCCGTTGCATCCTCATCAGTGTTGGCTTCTTTGCCATGTTACTCCTGCAGAGTACGCCTCTGCGGGCCGCAGTGGGTGCATCGAAAACCGACACCTCCTGGGACAGCACGGTAACCACGCTCCTGGCGACGGGCATGTACGGTTTCAATGACTCCATGCTGCAGGGATTCAGCCTGCATCTCCAGCGCGCGGACTCCCCACTGCTGGGCATTTCCACAGAAAAATTTCCATCGACTTCCCAGGCCATTACCTTTTCCTACGACGGATCCTCCGGCCTGCTTGAATTTTCAGGCGGTTACATTCTCAGCCAGCCACCTGTGGATGACTCCCGGCCGGATACTATTTTTCTCGGCATTGAGCCTGATGGCGTTAACCATCCCTTTGATCCTGAGCGGTCCTGGTTTCTGGCGTTGAACCTCAGCCATTCCTACCAGGTTAATGATCATCTGGGGATCTCATTTGGCACCAAGGCGTTTTTACTGCAAAATCCTTTTGACACCCGGGAAGGACAACTCTTTTCCCTGCTCTTCAGTATGCCGATCACCTATAAAAATTATTTGACCATTACACCGGCACTCCAGTGGAGCCGTCCCCTTTCCACCCATGAAAATTCCCTATTCGAGAATCCGACGAGCACTCCCGCAGATGCTGCACAAAAGAATATTTTTTACGGAGGTGTTTCCATCAGTTTTTCCTACTAATCCGGCCACTGTTTTACGTCGTCCGACGTGGGAATCTTGAGTTTTCCCCCTGATTTTTCTTTCCTTTTCTGGTAAAAAGCGTGACATTATCCAGCATGTGACCTTGGACTTTACATTCCACGTCCTTTCATTCGACTATATATGAGAGAGGAGCATACCTTGAATATCTATTCTTTTCTGAAAGATGTCTTCCGGCCCACTACAGACACAGGTAGAAAGATGCTGTGGTTGCTGTTGCTGTCCGGCTATCTCATTACAATACTCGCCTTGGCACCTTCAGCCCATGCAGCAAAAAAACATCGCAATACCGTGCCGCCAGCCGCAGCAACCAGTGTAGCGAGCAAACCCCTGGTTATTTTCCTTCCCTTTGATGTGCAGGTGCCCGGCTCCTACGCCTATCTCAGCAATGGACTGACCAGCACGCTGGCCAGCCGTCTTGCCTCCCGCGCCGGTATCTCTGCGGTTTCAGAGGGCGGAGCGCCGGAACATCTGAAACAGGCATTACAGGCGGGAGATCACAGAGCCTTCAGCCAGCTCCTGCAACAATCCGGTGCCAGCTATCTGGTGATGGGATCTCTCGCTCCCAAGGCCGGTGAATTTGAAATGCTCTGCTATGTGTTCAGTCGTTCAGGCTCTCAGGGCCCTACCAAATTCCAGGAAAACTTTCAAAGCGTGGATGATGCCATGAACGCTGTGGACTCCATGGCCTGGAAAATCAGCGGCAGCGTCTTCAACGCCCCGCAGCCCGAAGGGTTGGTTGAAAATATCGGCAGTAAAAATGAGATGGCCGCTTTTCAAACCGCCCACCCGGAACGCGCTTACCGCGAAGGTTTGATGGCGAGCACCGGGCTTGAAGCAGGCGGAGCCTTTACCTTGGTCAACAGTTTCCGCAGCCGGGCCATCTCCGGTGAGATCATGGATATCAATGCCGGCGACCTTGATGGCGATGGCACAACGGAGATCGTGGTGTTGACCGGCCGGGCGCTCATGCTCTACCACAATGACAGCGGTTCACTCCGCATGCTGGCCACCATCAATCTGCCCGATAACCTGCGTTATCACACGGTTGCCTTGGGCGATATCAATCACAATGGACGCCAGGAAATTTTCATTTCTGCCAGCAACGGAGACTATCCCGATGCAACCGCCCTGGAATGGAACGGTCATAAAATAACCAAACTGTTTGAGCATGCGCCGTGGTACCTGACAACCATCAATACACCGAAACATGCGCCCATGCTGGTGGGCCAGCAGGTGCTCGCCAATCAACTGGGTGGCGGTAAAATTTTTCAACTGCAGCTGGACGCAAAAGGCCAACTGGTGCAGGGCAAACAACTGGCTCTGCCCAGTGGCATCAATGTGTTTGATTTCACGTTGGCTGATGTGAATGGTGACGGTCATCTGGAAACCCTCATTATCAACAAAGACAACCGGTTGCAGATTTTTGGCTCTGATGGCCACCTGCTGTGGACCAGCCCGGAGATGATAGGAGCCAGTAAAAACTTTTTTGGGACGTTATCAAGCGACAATAACAAACCTGACGCTGACAAAGACAGTGTCTGGATTCATACGCGTATTGTACCAGCCTATCTAGACGATAGTGGTAACACTGACATTCTGGTGGCCAACAACCGGCTGGAAACCGTCACCTTTATGCCTAATCTGCGCTACTTTGATGGCGGAACGCTCCAGGCCTACCGGTGGCAGAACGGTTCCATGCACAAACTCTGGGAAAACCATAAGGTCGCAGGCTACATAGCCAATTACCAGGTGGTTGGAGCGCAACAGCCAACCGGCCAGTATCAAATCTATTTTGCGGATACGGAAAGCAGCTATCCCTTTGTTTTCTGGAGCACTACCAACAGCCATATCAACAGTTACACTATCAGCGTACAATCAGGCAGTTCCAAATAATCTTCATACATGCGTTGTTGCCCGCCAGGACATTTTTGGCGGGCAACATTTTCGTGTTTTTCGTTTCCCCGCCGTTCTTATCCCCCTTGTTTTTTCTCGTACAAACAGAATCTTAATAAAGTTAAAATATTTTTACCAAGGTAAAAAAAACTTGACGAATCTTTATCTCTCCTATAGGCTACAGACAACATAAGTGATGTGTCCTCTTTATAACCTCAAAAATAGACACAACACCCAGAACAACCAAAAGGAGAGAACAATGAAAAAAGTATTGCTTACCGGCGCAGCCCTCATGCTCATGGGTGGTATGATCGCCCCTGTCGTGCCCGCAGTTCAGGCCGCTGAGCCTGGTGTCAAAATCGATGGTGATGCCCGTGTACGTATTTGGTATATGGACGACAATTACAAAAATAGTTTTGGTAACACAAGTAACTATGATTCGCAGATCAATTCGGATTCCCGTGTTCGTGTGAACATTACCGGTACTGCTGCTGGTGGCTCCTATGCCAAGGTCCGTCTGCGGATATATGACTCCCTCATGGGCAGCAACAACACGGATTCTCCTTCCGCCGCTGACGCAGGAAGCGTGTGGGTGGACAAAGCCTATTTGGGTGTCCCCTTCAACGACGCCTTTACCCTGGAAATGGGTAAATATCGCCTGACCTACGGCCCCAATGCTGGCAACAACTTTTTTTATAACGATCTGCCTCTGGGTGGTTTGCATGGTATCGTCAAGTTGGGCAATGTTGAGATCAATCCTGGTATTGAATGGATAGAAAACTCTCAGAATAGTGAGTACAAAAACACTACCGATTTTTACCAGAACAACAATGAAATTCGTTACTCTGTCCATATCAAGGCAAAAGTGAACAATGACTGGACTGTTGGCGCGTTGGTTGGTTATCAGTCTGATGACCGTACTGAGAGCAAATACTTTACCGATAACGATGGCTTTTTCGGCAGCATCTATGCTAAGGGCAAGAGCGGTAACTTTGCTATCGACGGCACGTTCGCAGTGACCGATAAAAACCTCAATGGAATGAATGCCCTGTTCAACGATACCAATGTCAGCGCTACCTCCACGACTGATTTAATCGGTTCCAATAACACCGGTTTTGGTGGGTATGTCTTCCCCAACTTCCAGATCGATAAACTCAATCTCGGTTTGAACATCGGCTTTACCACCGGTGGTTTTGTGGCTGACAGCGCCTTTGGCTTCGTCATGATGGGTAGCGGTGAAAACTGGAAAGTTTCGAACTACCAGCTTGGTACCGGTGGTGACTGGATGTGGATCGGCTTCGTACCGAGCTACCAGATCGATGAGTCCCTGAAACTGACTGGTAACCTGGTTTATGCTAACATCAACCCGTGGGATGATCCTGCCGATGGACCTCAGGGTGCTTGGGCTGGAACAAATAACAAGTATGCAGCTGACAGTGTATGGGAGCTCTCCGGTTCTCTGGCTTACACCATCAGCAAAGGTATGACCGTGACCTTTATGGCTGGTTACCTGAAGCCCAATTTGGACAATCCTGCATACAAGGATGATGGCGAGTTTGCCGCTTTGACCCAGTTTGAGTTGAAGTTCTGAGCTTATTACTTCAAAGATGCAAAAATAAAAAAGGCGTTGGGTTCAAACCCAGCGCCTTTTTTTGTTACATCGCTGCAGGACAAAAAGCTCAACAGTTATTTTGTGCAGCACGAATTCTCTCTGAAAAATTATCCTTCGACCAAGCGTGGCAGGACTATTGTCACGCTCGTGCCACCCTCATGTCGGTTTTCCAGCCGCAGGCTGCCACCATGATCTCTAACAATGCGCTTCACCAAAGTGAGCCCGATGCCGATACCTGCCATTTTGGTGGTGTAAAAGGGTTCGATAGCCTGCTGTCTATGCGCTTCTGACAGGCCACCTCCGGAATCACCTAATATAATTTGCACCTGCTTCTCTTCCAGCACGACTTCAACAGACAGCTCACCCCCATCAGGCATGGCTTCCACGCAATTACGAAGCAAGTGCACTAATGCCTGCTGAATGAGATGCGGATCCACCCGCACCAGAGGATCATGCTCCGGAAAAACCAGCTTCTGTTGGATACCCTGATGTTTCAAAACATTCAGGTACAAAAGCAGTGAGTTATGAATGATCGGTAACAGGTGCGTTTCTTCAAAAACAGGTTTGGCCTGCTCAGCAAAATCGCATAGGTCCGTCAATATTTTTTCTATCTTTTCCGCCTCACTGGCCATCATATTCAAAAAAGGCACGAGACTTTTGTCTATGACTTTATGGGTCAGCATGCGGGCAGTACCGCCGATAGCCGTGATCGGATTGCGGATACTGTGTGCCAGGTGCGCCGCCATATGTCCAAAAGCAGAATACCGTTCCGCCTCAATCAGTAAATCTTTGTTTTTCTCCAGTTCCTGAGTCGCCAGTTCAATTTCCCGTATTTTATGCTGCATACCTGTATGCAGCCGGCAATGCTCAATCGCCAGGCTGGCCTGGCCAGCAAAACTTTCCAGGGCATAAACACAATCTTTGTCAATGAGCCTGCGGGAAACGAAATAATCCGCAATAATGACACCCTGCGCACGATTCGGCGCATATAGCGGCACCACAACAAAGGAATCTTCCTGCAAAAGGGCAATCAACTCCTCAGGTACGGGGTAGACGGCCTTCCCCTTCTGGACAACAATGGACTTGCGTTCACGTATGGCCCGAATCAGGAGATGCTCGGTATTGACGGCATCAACCCGCAGAGCCCGGACAATACGATTGACCTCCGCATCCACAGTGGTTTCATTGCGTTGAATGCTGGCGAATATCTCATAAAGTCCCAGATCCTTCTGATACAGATCCTGCCAGATACGCCCGCCTTCTTCCCGCGTTCCAGGGCCAATCGCGAGCCGTCCCTCAAGATGCTCTCCTGAATCATCAAACAGTGCCAGAAAAGCGCGATTGAATCCCAATCCCTCTTCCGCTGTAATGCCCACCAGGATGGCCAGCAGAATTTCGTTCAATGCCGTCATGCTGAGGTAAGCGCTGTTCATTTTCATGGCCAGCGTGTGCGACAGGCTGATACGGTAGTTGGCCTGCTCCAGCTGTCGCTGATACTGACGGCTCTGCAGCACAAGACGCCTCTTCGCCAGAGAACCCCGCAACACAGACAAAAAATCAGGCAGATGAATGGGCTTGGAGAGATAATCATCCGCGCCGCCGCGCAGACAGGTAAGCGCTGTCTGCAAATCCGTCACCGCGGTGAGCATGAGTACGGACGTGTCAGGATAGTCTTTTTTGAGCCAGGGAAGCAGTGCGGCGCCATCTGAATCCGGCAGACCGATATCAAGGAGAATAAGTGCTGCGTGGCAATCCTGAATTTTGTCTTTGAGTTCGGTCGCCGTCTGCACGGCTATAACCGGGAGCCCCTGGTTGGTCAGAAAATTCTGCAACAGGAAGAGCAGATCCTTGTCATCGTCGACAATGATGATGACTTCGTCCCCTTCCAGCAACGCATCCGGGTCGATGGCAAGGGGAGATGGGGAAACCTGATCTTCAACCATGAAAAGAGTGCCTATGTAGAAAAGTTGTCTTACCAGCAATAGTAATTAAAGAATTTCTACTCCACCATAATGGTGGTGTCAAGCAGGGGGCGGATTGTATCTCGAATTGCTCTCACGCGCATGCCATGGTAAGACCCTTGTAAAGTTTTGTATAAGGAGTCCTATGTCCCTGTCCACCTCACAGAAAAAAGACGTCAGCGACGACGAACTGCTTCAGGTTATTACCGATTTCCTGGCCATGGGCCATGTGGAGAATATTGTCGCCATGTTCCGTAGTGAGCCACGTTATCTGGAATGGACCGGCCAGCTTCTCGTTGATGAGCGCTTCTCGGTACGCCTGGGGGTTTCCGTGCTCATGGAAGAGCTGATCCGGTTTTGTCCGGATAAGGCAGTGCGCGCAATCCCCGGTTTGATCGCGCAACTGCGCCATCCGCAGCCCCAGATCCGCGGTGAGGCCGCAAGCGTGCTCGCCATCATCGGCACGCGGGAGGCGCTGGCACCTCTGCCTACGCTCCTCAACGATACGGATCCGCAAGTTGTGGAAATTATCCGCGATATCCTGGCTGCATGAGCATGGAAAAAATCTTTGGAACACAGGGGATACTGGCCACGAATCTGCCGGGCTACGA
>DAIODL010000043.1:0-11210 GCA_036746815.1 Desulfobulbus sp. | reverse complement strand
AGGGAATTGAGGTTTTGCAGGACGTGCTGGGTGAACCATGTCGGGATTTAATCCGTCCTTTTGTGAAACATAGCCGTACGGGGCTTCCCTGGGTGATTATGAAAGCGGGGCTGAGTCTTGATGGCAGAATCAGCCGGCGCAGGGGTGAGGGCGGCGCCATCACCGGGGTGGAGACGCATGAGGCGGTGCATCTCCTGCGCGATCAGGTGGATACTATTCTCATCGGTATTGGTACGGTGCTGGTGGATGATCCCAGCCTGACCACGCGTCTGCCTGGCAAAACAGATACGCGTGATCCTGTGCGCGTTGTCCTGGATACAAAGCTGCGTATGCCTCCGCAGGCACGTATGCTCAATCAACAGTCGAACGCACCGACCTGGATTGTCTGCGGCCCGGATGCTCCCCGGGAGCGTGAAGATGCGTTGCTGCAGTCAGGGGCAGTGATTCACCGGGTGGATCTCGATGTGACCGGCAAACCCGATCTTGGGCAGGTACTTGCTCTCATTGGCCAGAGCCAGATGCTCTCCGTGCTTGTGGAGGGAGGCAGTGCGGTCCATGGAGCATTCTGGAGGCAGCAACTGGTAGATGAGTTGCGGCTCTATTTTGCCCCTCTCTTCATAGGCGATCAGGGCGTCCCCTTGATCAGCGGTTTTGCTCCTGTCCAGGATGCCTCCCTGACAAATGTTGCGCTGCATCAGCTGGGTTGTGATTTTCTGTTCCGTGCCCTGGTGGAGCAGAAAATGTTTGTCTGAAAGGTATGCATGCAGCGAGAAAATACACGGCAGGCGTAGGGGACAGGTCGCAGGTACCCCTCGCTTTTACGGCAGGATGCCCGATCTTCCCGCAGACTCGTTACAGGGAAGATACCTAACTGGCGAATTCAACGAATAACACAAAGGTTTTTAAGGAAAAACATCATTTTTGCTGATTGTTTTCATGAGTTTTTTTTCTTGACTTTCTTGGTGCGCCTCGATAAATATTTCACGAGACTGAATGAAGGTTCAGTTTTTATTGCAGTGACAAGCCGGCGTTTTTGCCGAAATGTGGTAGGTTCATTGTCCATACAAGAATACAACCAGAGAGGGAAAAAGTTATGAGTTCAAAATTAGTTCCGCCACATGGCGGGAAAGGTCTTGTTTGTGCCCTGCTCAAAGGTGCTGAGCGTGATGCAGAATTGAAAAAAGCTGCTGGGTTGAAGCAGGTTGAGATCACCCCGCGCGCCAAAGGCGATTTGATCATGATGGGTATCGGTGGCTTTTCTCCTCTCACCGGTTTTATGACCAAAGCCGACTGGAAAGGCGTCTGCGAGAATTTCACCATGGCCGATGGCACCTTCTGGCCGGTACCGATCACCTTGGATGTCTCTGCGGCTGACGCTGCCGGCATCAATGTTGGTGATGAGATTGCCCTGGTTCGCAAAGGTGAGACCTTTGCTACCATGAAAGTCACCGAAAAATTTGAGATGACCGAAGCCGACAAACGCTGGGAATGCGAGAAAGTATTCAAAGGCGAAGGCGACGATTCCGTTGGTGACAAATTCTGGGAAGTTGCTCCGAAAGATCATCCTGGCGTTATCATGGTTCTGGGACAGAAAGAGTTCAACCTGGCCGGTCCCGTTAAGGTGCTCTCTGAGGGTGAATATCCGAAAGAATATCCGGGCGTGTATCTGACCCCGGCTGAGACCCGTGCTATGTTTGACGAGCGCGGTTGGGCTAATGTTGCTGCCCTGCAGCTGCGTAACCCGATGCATCGTTCTCATGAGTATCTGGCCAAGATCGCCATCGAAGTGTGCGACGGCGTGCTCATCCACAGCCTGATTGGTAACCTCAAACCCGGTGACATTCCTGCTCATGTCCGTATTGAGGCTATCAAGATCCTCATCGACAATTACTTCGTGAAAGACAACGTCATCAACGCTGGTTACCCGCTCGACATGCGTTATGCCGGTCCTCGTGAGGGTCTGCTCCATGCTACCTTCCGCCAGAACTACGGCGTCAACAACATGCTGATCGGTCGTGACCATGCTGGTGTTGGTGACTTCTATGGTCTGTTCGAGGCTCAGCAGATTTTCGATCGTATCCCGCACACCGGTGATTCTTCCAAAGACCTGCTTTGCAAACCGATGAAGATTGACTGGACCTTCTATTGTCATAAATGCGATGGTATGGCTTCTCTGCGTACCTGCCCGCATACCAAGGAAGATCGCGTCATTCTGTCTGGTACCAAACTGCGTAAGGCCCTGTCTGAGGGTAAGGAAGTTGTGGACCATTTTGGTCGCGAGGAAGTACTGGTGCTCCTGCGCAAGTACTATTCCGGTCTGACCGAAAAAGTCGAAGTCAAGATGCAGGGTGCCGCTTCCGGTGCCTCTATGTAAGACCCGCTTTTCTACAAAGCAGGTATGGTATTCAGGGAGATGTCGCTTCGGCGGCATCTCCTTTTTTTGTTGAAAAATACCGGGTGTTACGGTACGTCACGGCAACAATTGAGCATGATGTCGTCAACGTGAGGAATGAATGGAACAGAAAGTACAGGTCGGTCTTGGAGAGCGGAGTTACCCTATTCGTATTGGTACGGGGCTGTTGGAGCAGATTGGTCCGCATCTTCAGGAGTACAAGGTTGCTAAACGCTATGCTATCATCAGCGATGATCGGGTGGCCGCATTGTATGGTGATCGGGTGCATCAATCACTTGCGACAGCAGGGCTTGACTGTGAACTGATAACCTTTCCCCATGGCGAGGCCAGTAAAAATTTGCAGACCATCGGCATACTGGCAAGTGTGCTCGCTGAACATGGTTTGGACAGAAAAGACGCGCTGATCGCGTTGGGCGGTGGAGTCACCGGCGATATCACCGGTTTCCTGGCCTCCGTTTACATGCGCGGCATTCCTTTTGTACAGGTGGCGACCTCGCTGCTGGCCCAGGTGGACAGTTCCGTGGGCGGCAAGACCGGGGTGGACATTCCTCAGGGCAAGAATCTGGTGGGGACTTTCTACCAGCCCAAAGCGGTTTTTATTGATATTGATGTACTGAAAACACTGCCCAAAGATGAGTTCTTAAGTGGTATGGGCGAGGTCATTAAATATGGCGCCTCCATTGATGCCGTTTTTTTTAAATGGCTGGAAGAAAACCGTGAAGCCATCCTCGCACTTGCACCGGAACCGACTATTTCCATGGTCCGGCAGTGTTGTGTTATGAAAGCAGCGGTGGTGGAGCAGGATGAGCGCGAGGGCGGTGTGCGCCGCATACTTAACTTTGGACACACTATCGGGCATGCCGTGGAGGCAGCCTCGGGTTACAGCTTAAAGCACGGTTTCGCGGTGGCCATTGGTATGCGTGCAGTGGCGAATCTGGCTGTGCGTGGAGGTATTGCAAAGCCTGATGTGGAACAGGATATCATCCGTCTGCTGACCGCCTATCAGCTGCCGGTGGCAATCCCGCAGGATTATGCGGTACCGACATTACGCGCGTACCTGCAAAACGATAAGAAAACCGTAGGTGGCCGCGTCTTTTTTGTTCTTCCCGAGCACATTGGTCAGGTACGCATCACCGATCAGGTCCGTGATGAAGATCTGGACGCGGTACTGGGGCACGCAGCTGTTTGAGAGCTTTGTACCCAGCTTGCCTTTATCTTCGTGAATGCATGAAAAAACGGGCAGGGATGTTAACCTACACCTTGTCAGTCATTAGATAGTACTTTGTCAGACTTCTATCTGGTGCAGTTTCATTTTTTCCCACAGATTTTTGCGGCTGATACCCAAAGCTTCCGCTGCCTTGGTGCGGTTGTTGTCGCAATGGGCAAGGGCACTGAGAATGCACTGCTTTTCTGTCTTGGCCATGACCTCGACCAACGGTTGCAGTGCGGGGAGCGGTGCTCCTGATTTTTGTGTGCGCAGATCCGCGGGTAAATCCGCAAGCATAATCACCGGGCCCGGAGAGAGCACCGAAACCCGTTCGATAATATTTTTCAGTTCCCGCACGTTGCCTGGAAAATCATAAGCCAGCAGACACTGCATGGCCTCCGGGGACAGAGTCAGCTGCATATCGCGTTTCTGGCTGAATTCCCTGAGAAAATAATTTACCAGAAGAGGAATATCCTCTTTCCGTTCTCGCAGAGAGGGCATTTGCAGAGGAATCACGCTCAAACGGTAAAGCAGATCCTGGCGGAAACGTCCTTCTTCCACTTCTTTTTTTAAATCCCTGGCTGTTGCGCATAAAAGGCGTATGTCCACCTTGGTGGTACGGTTGCTGCCCAGGCGTTCACATTCTCCTGTTTCCAGTACGCGCAGCAGTTTGGCCTGCAGCCCCAGAGGCAGGTCGCCAATTTCATCCAGCAGCAGGGTGCCGCCATCGGCAAGTTCAAACCAGCCAAGACGTTTGGCATGTGCACCGGTAAATGCGCCTTTCTCATGCCCGAAAAATTCCGATTCCAGCAAACCTTCGGGCACGGCCGCACAGTTGATTCTGATATAAGGCTGGTCGGCCCGATGACTGCCCTGGTGCAGTGCATTGGCTACCAGTTCTTTGCCCGTCCCTGATTCACCGGTAATCAGCACAGTGGAATCCGTGGGGGCAATCTGGGCAATCAGGGTAAAAATTCGTTGAATGGCACCGCTGGTGCCGATGATGTCCTGATGCTTCTGTTGACAGTGGTTTTCCAGTGACGCGCATCGGGCCCGCACATTCTGCATCTCGAGAATACGGTTAATACGAATGATCAGATCATCCAGGGCAAAAGGCTTGAGTATGTAATCCACTGCTCCCTGACGCAGGCAGGCAATGGCGTCTTCCACCGAGCCGTACGCGGTCATCATGAACACGTCGGCTGCCGGCGAGTGCTGCCGGACCCATTCCAGGAGTTGTATGCCGCTCATGCCCGGCATGCGGATATCTGAGAGGATGAGGTGATAGTTTTTGTGCTCCATACGGGCCAATGCCTCCTGGCCATTGGCCACGGCATCGACCTGCCAGTGATCCTGAAGCAGCCGGTCATAGACCGTGATCCGCATGATTTCATCATCTTCCACCAGCAAAATCTGTTTCATGCTTCAGCTCTCCCGCGTTCCAATTTGTGTATTGTGGAGGCAGGTACGGTTAATCGGCAGAATAACGGTAAAGGTTGTACCTCTGCCCAGGAAGCTGTCCACTTCAATACGACCTCCGAGCCGTTGCACCAGTGTTTGCGTGACGGCAAGCCCCAGACCGGTTCCCTCGCCCACCTCCTTGGTGGAAAAAAACGGATCGAAAATACGGCCCAGAATTTCCGGGCTTATTCCTTTTCCCGTATCATCAAAGATTAGCCATACGGAATTATTTTCCTCGCGGCTGGTGATGTCGAGCTCGCCGCCATCAGGCATGGCCTGAATGGCGTTCAGCGAAATATTCATCACAATCTGTTTAATGGCCTCAATGTCCAGACAGCAGCGGTCGTTAAACTGCAGATCCAGGTTCACGTTGATGTTATGCAACCGGTGGGCAAGTAGTTCCAGACAATCGAGAATCACTGTATCAATTTCCACCTCATGCATGCGCAGTGGTGCCACCCGCCCGTAGTTGAGCAGTTGATGCATGGTGGACTCAATCCGCTTTAACCCCTTGTTCAGTAAAGGCAGATAGCGCTGTTGCAGTTCCTGATTCTCCGGCTGTTGCTGCATGGACTGGACACAGTTGAGCATGCCGGCCAGGGGATTATTGATCTCATGGGCTATGCCTGCGGTCAACTGTCCTAATGCCGCGAGTTTTTCTGAGCGGCAGGCCTTTTCACCGGCAGTTGTCAGGGCCAGTTGTGATTCGACAAGACGCCCGCATAAATCCGTAAAGGACTGACTGAGCTGGCCGATTTCATCATGAGACTGCGGCAACACCTGTTCCTTGGGCTGCTGTGCGGGAAAAACCGTCATGGCATGCACCAGCTGGCCGATGGGACGGCTGACCAGGCGGCCAAAGAGCAGGTACATGATGAGTCCCGCGGCAAGTATAGAAAAAAGTCCCAGGGCAAAAATTGTCTGATTGTTGTGGTGAATGGCCTGATCCGCCCAGCCGATGGGAATGGTGACTGAGAGTACTCCTCTGATATCGCCTGGATGATAACCCTGTTCGCTGTGGCAGCTCAGGCAGGAAGGTTCTGTGATCAGCGGGGCCGCATAACGCAGTACCTTGCCCGTCTGGTTGCGCTCTATGTGTATCTGTTCGTGGCTCCCCTGCGCAAAATTGAGCAGACTCTGCCGTTCAAAAGGATCAGGAGTGTTACCGGGATTAACCGGCTTGAGACTGGAAACCCGAAACCAGCCCATGCCGCTTTGCGCCGCGTATTCGGAAAGCTCGCGCGTTACCATGGCGGGATTGCGTTTGACAAGCACCATTCCATCCATAGTGGTGATCAGCGGCTCATGCAGAAAGGGATTAGGTGGCGTGGTGCTTGATTGCACCAGAAAAAGCCCCTGATGATCCGCAATCCACTGGCGGGTCAGGAGAATCTGCCGGTAAAGCATGCGCGCCTGCTGCTCAGCCTGCCCCAGGACCAGCCGGTTCTGCAGATGAGCGCTGTAGACGAGCAGAGTGCCGTAAGAGAGAGCGATGATGATGACGACCGCGAAGATGAATTTCCCTTTTAAGTTCATGGCTGGTTCCACAAAAAATAAGAGTTCTTAAACGGTAACACATAAATTTTCATGGTGCTACCCAATGGTAACGCCCGTCTGTGTTCTGTTTATATAACTATTTGATATTATTTAAATTTATATGTGGAATAAATATTGCTTAGATAGAGTCACTATGCATCGGTTGTCATCGACCGTCTGTCTGACTATTCCAGGAGGAACCAAGTGAAGTCCAATCCCAAACAAGTATGCCGTCATGTCGTTGTACTGTTGCTGGCCGCCCTGTGCCCTGGTTTTGTCTGGGCGACTGATGTCAAGCCGGAAAGCCATCCGGAATTGAGTGCACAGGAACAGTATATTGCCTGTTCCGAGTGCCACAAGGAGGCAACACCGGATGTGTATCAGCAGTGGTTTGATTCCCGGCACGGCCTGGACATGGTGAAGTGCTATCAATGCCATGGCACCTTTGAAACTTTTCGCAAGACGCCTACGCGTGAGGTTTGCGCCACCTGTCATGAAAAGATGATGAAAAAATGTCCGCAGAATAAACCCTGCTGGTCATGCCATGTTCCACATGGGTTTAAGGTGAAGAAGGAAGCGGGCGACAAGGGAGCCGTTAAAAAATAATCAACAAAACGGGATGCTATCCTCCCAGCTTCTGCTGAATTGTGCGCAAAGGATGTGGAGTCGAGAGCCTAATACCGCCGGATCATCTGCAGGTGCGTGCACTGGTGATCAGGATCAACGTTTATGAGGAGATAAGCACATGACGCAATCTCGCCGTGATTTTATAAAAAGAACAGCCGCTCTTTCCGCGGCCTCCTTTGTTGGTATGCAGTTACCCTTTACGGAGCAGCAGGTGGCACAGGCTGCCGCTGGTGAAAGCTGGCACCGAGGTTCATGCCGTCTTTGCGGTGTAGGCTGCCGCCTGGAGCTGGGCCTGAAAAATGGAGTGCCTTTTGCTCTGCGCGGCGTGCCTGCGTCGCGGACCAATATGGGCTATCTGTGCATGAAGGGTATGCTCTTCTGGAAATGCATTATCCATAAAGACCGTCTCACCAAGCCTCTCTATCGGGCCAAAAAGACGGATCCTTTCAAGGAAATCAGCTGGGAGGAGGCCCTTGATATTGCGGCCGGCCGTTTTGCCGATGCCATCAATGCACATGGTCCGGACTCGGTTGCCTATTACGGTTCCGGCCAGTGTTTGACCGAAGAAACCTACCTGTTTCAGAAGATCTTCCGTGGCGGACTGCGGACCAACAATGTGGAGGGTAATCCGCGCCTGTGCATGGCCAGTGCCGTGGGCGGTTATATGACCTCTTTTGGAGCGGATGAACCCATCGGCGGCTATGCGGATCTGGAAAAAACTTCCTGCTTTTTCATTATCGGCTCTAATACGGCAGAGGCGCATCCAGTCCTGTTCCGCCGTATCATGCGACGCAAACTGGATAATCCCGAGGTAAAGGTCATCAACGCAGACCCCCGGGTGTCGCAGACCTCCCGTATAGCTGACAAGCATCTGCAGTTCAAGCCGGGGACTGACCTTTCCCTGCTCAATGCCATGGCCCATGTCATTATTGAGGAGAAACTCTATGATGAAAAATTTTTGAATACCTATGTCACCTTTAAGCAGGGCAGGGAAGCAAAGAGCGTTGATCTCGCCGAATACACCAAATTCTTAGCTCCCTACACTCCGGAAGCTGCTGCCAAAACCTGCGGCGGGAATATCACCCCTGAGGACATCCGCCAGGTGGCACGCTGGTTCGCCACTTCCAAGGGAACTGTCAGTTTGTGGTGTATGGGGATTAATCAGCGGAAACAGGGGGTGTGGGCCAATAACCTCATTCACAATCTGCATATCCTCACCGGACAATTGCTCAAGGAAGGCGCGGATTCACTGTCCCTGACCGGTCAGCCCAATGCCTGCGGCGGTGTGCGTGAGGCCGGCGGCCTGTGCCATATTCTGCCCGGGCATCGGCCCGTGGAAAAAGAGAAGCTGCGCAATCAGGTGGAGGAGGCCTGGGGCATTCCGCTGGGGCGCATCCCGGCAGTTCCTGGCTTGCATACCATGAAACTGTTCACCGCCGTGAAAGAGGGAGGAATCAAAGCGATCTGGATCAACTGTACCAGTCCGGCGCAGAGCCTGCCCAACTGCAATTTTTATAACCAGGGCCTTGCCTCTGAGGATTGTTTTATCGTGTGCTCGGATGTGTTCAAGACCCGGACCACGGAATTTGCCAACCTGATTTTGCCAACAGCCTTTCATTTCGAAAAAACCGGTGTTTATGGTTGTACCGAAAGGCGTTCACAGCTGACGCGTAAGGCGGTCAATGCTCCTGGTGCAGCCCAGCCCGAGGTATGGATTGCCCGTGAGTGGGCCAAAAAACTGGCGTTAAAGTTGAATGACCCGGTAATTGCCCAGTGCGTGAAACCCTTTGAGGGGTTGGAAAAGGATTTCGCGCTGCCGCAGGCCATCTGGAACGAGTACACCCAGAAGGTAACCAAGGGGCGGGATAATGATATGCGGGGTGCCACCTACGCCGTGCTTGCACGGCTCGCTGACGGTGTGCAGTGGCCGGCACCAACCGAGGAGTTCGCGCTTAAGGGCGGTACGGTCAAGAAGTTTGTCAAAGGCTTGGATCCTCTGGCGACCAGCGAGTCGAAAAACGATTTGCCTTATCAGTTTTACGGTGCTGCTCATGATGACCGGAAACTGTGGATATGGCTGCGGCCCCAGGCAGATCCCTCGGAGCTCCCGGATAACGAGTATCCGTACTATCTGTCCACTGGCCGCATCATTGATCACTGGCATACCATGTCTATGACCGGCCGTGTACCCGAGCTCCTGCGGGCCAATCCTTATGCCTACGTGGAGATCAATCCCAAGGATGCACAGAAGATGAACATCCAGCCTGGCGATATGATTGAGATCAGGTCACGCCGCGGTACCAACATGCTGCCGGCCAAGGTGTATGAGGGGCCCATTGAGGGGATGGTCTTTGTGTACTGGCACGATCAGGACGCAAATCGCATGATCAACAAGGTGACCAAGGATGATTACGATCCCGCGTCCCAGGAACCGGAGTTCAAGATCTGCGCTGTTGAGATAAAAAAGGTTTCAGGCCCAGTACCGTTAACCCCGTTCCTGGTTGCCTGACAGGTGTCATTTTCATAAGTATTGAATGGAGGATATCATGCCCATCAGTGGTCTAGTGATAACGAGTAATCCCCTGGACATGCCACAGGTCAAAGAGTTTTTGACCGGCATGACCGGTGTTGATATGCACGGAGAGGACACTCAAGGAAATATTGTTGCGGTCTTTGACACGCAAACAGCGGAACAAATGGAGAAGTTGATGAAACAGGTCAACAGCTGCCCGTTTATTCTGCATGCCGGCGTAACCTATTTGAATATGGAGGATATGCTCGAGCCCATGTCTGGAGAAGGGCGGTGAAACGCCGGTCCTTTTTAAAACTGCTCGGTCTTCTGACCACAACCGCACTCACAGCCGGCCTGCGCGATGTTCAGGCCGGTTTGTTTCGCTCTCCGGTCACCACCAATCGCCTGCGGCCGCCGGGTGCGGTTGCGGAAGAACTGTTTGTCTGTCTGTGCATCCGTTGCGGCCGTTGTGTGGAGAGCTGTCCGTATCATTGTATTTATCCCCTGGATATCCGCCAGGGCGTGTACGCGGGTACACCGATAATTGCTGTTGAAAACAGCCCCTGCTTCCTGTGTATGCGATGTGTGGTGGTTTGTCCTACCGGGAGCTTGCGCCCTGTTTCCAAGGCGGCCACCCGTATGGGTATTGCCGTCATCAACACCTTCACCTGCGCCGCCTGGTCGGGTATGGCATTGTGCCGGACCTGTTATGATGTTTGTCCCTTCAAAGGACAGGCGATCATTCTTGAAAAACTCATGCCCGTGGTGCAGCGGGATGCGTGTACCGGCTGTGGCATATGCACCCATGCCTGCCCCATTACTGCTCCAGATGGGCTTAAGGCGATCAATATCGAACCGCTTGTATCCCGGGAATCCCGATGAAAGCCCGTACTGTTTCAGACAATTGTTCCATCTCGTCTCGGTGGACATGGCAGCGGCTGCGTCATGCGGTGCTTGCCATGGCTTTTCTGGTGCTGATTATCACACCGGTACTCAATTATTTCTGGGGAATCACCTTTATTCAAGGCTGGTACCAGTCCTTTGGTGTCGGTGATCTCCGCATTATTTCCCCTTTGGAAGGGCTTGAAAGTCAGCTGGTCAGCCGCCATTTTTCTTTTGCTGTGCTGGTCGGCATGCTTATTCCTCTTCTTGCCGCCATGATTTTGGGGCGGGTGTTTTGTTCCTGGGTTTGTCCAATCAGTTTTCTTGCGGAAATGCTTCATGACGTACGCCAGCATATCACAGGGAAAAAGCAGCTTCGGGACCGTCTGCTGTTGGCCAAACGGGTGCTGTGGTTTGCCCTCATCGGGGAACTGGTGGTGTCACTTGTCCTGGGGGCGCCTGTATTTATGTTTCTCTCTCCTCCCGGGTTAATTGGACGGGAGTTTATGTCTGCCTTCTACTTTCACAGGCTCGCCTGGGAAGGTGTGGTGGTCCTGGTGATTTTGTGTCTC
>DAIODL010000042.1:0-11605 GCA_036746815.1 Desulfobulbus sp. | reverse complement strand
GCAAATCCCACCAGGATCTGTCCCGTCTTTTTTTCCGCGCCCAATTTCTTCAGGATATCCGTCGTCTTGATGAGCTCAAGGTGGAGGCCCTGCGGACTTTTCTTGATTTTTTGAGCCGAACACGCAGCCGGTGTAAAATCCGCTACCGCAGCGGCCTTGACGACCACATCCATAGCCGCACTGCGTACAAAAACCGCCTCTGCCATTTCGGCAGCAGTGGTCACCGGCACAACCTCCACGCCGGGAGGCGCATCCAGATGCACCGGCCCGCAGACCAAGGTGACTTCGGCACCACGGCGGCGCGCGGTACGAGCCAGGGCAAACCCCATCTTACCGGTGGAACGGTTACTGAGAAAACGCACAGGGTCCAGGGACTCCCGTGTTGGTCCGGCGGTGATCAGAATTTTTTTGCCATGCAAATCCTGCTTACTTAAAACAGCCAGCAGGGTTTCACGGACGCAGTCCCATTCGGGCAGCCGGCCATCACCGGTTTCTCCGCAGGCCAGCGTTCCGCATCCAGGAGGGACTACGTGATACCCCAGCCCGCGAAGCCGCTGCAGGTTATTCTGGGTGGCCGGATGCTGAAACATGGCGGTATTCATCGCCGGACACACCACCACTGGAATACGTGCCGCCAGCACCTCTGCAGTCAACAGATTATCTGCCATCCCCATGGCCAGCTTGGCTATGGTCTGGGCGGAGGCGGGAGCGATCAGCAACACATCGGATTCCCGCGAAAGGGTGATGTGCGCCATCACTTCACCTGGTTCCGTGGCAAACAGGTCCGTGTGTGCAGGATTGCCCGAAAGGGCGACGAAGGTAAGGGGAGTGACAAATTTTTCAGCAGCCGGTGTCAGCATCACCTGTACTAAGGCCTCTTCCCTGACCAGTTCCCTGACCCAATAGGCTGCCTTATAGGCGGCAATGGAGCCCGTCACTCCGAACAGAACCCGTTTTCCCGACAGTCCAGACATCGTCATCCCCGATACGTATGCACAGACGTTTGCCTCTTAATAAGACTCCGAGGTGATCGGCGCGTTCTGATGATAGGAACCCGAGTTGTTATAGGAAGAGCCTCCGGTGGTACCTGTTTTGTCATTCGCGAGATAGATCTTCAGATCAGTCCTGCCAAATGGGCCGTTCGTGATGGACATCATGCAGGTTCTACTGGGTTTTACAAAGGCCAGCATAATATTTTTCGAGGTCGTCTCACCAACCAGGCGCCAACCGTTTCCTTTCATGGAAGACACCATATAATCCTTCAGGGACAACATTTCCGCACGTCCCTTGTATACAAACACACCACCACGGAAAGACTCTGTTTTGATAATGATGGATTCATTACGGTCCCATGCCATTTCCGCCGGGACATTGATATCCCTGATATCATCGGCAAAGTTGGACATCTGTGATTCGTTTGATCCGCTGGACGCCATCATGGTATTTCTTTTGTTGCACCCGGCCGCAAAAAGAAAAAGCATCACGCTCATTACAATCAACAATTTTTTTACAAGGCGCTTTGACATAAGGTTCCTCCTCTTCAATCCTGACAAGACAAATTTACACAAGGCATGGGAGCCACAGAGATTTCAGGCGGGACTTATTTACCGCCACCACACTTGAACCACGGATGCACAAAGCATCCAGGGAATGAACCGTAAACTCCTCCATGCACCTCGACCCAACGGCATGAATATAGTTTACGGGATCTTAGATCGCTTTGTTGTAAAAAAATAAGGTGTTCATGTCAATAAACATTCACTATAGTAGAGAGACCTCTCACGTTTTCGTGAAGCTGTTGATTGTTTCATTCATCAAGATTAATTCTTTTCAATAAGAAGTAGTTAAGGTCCATGCATACACCTCCCCCACCGCTTCCCCAACTCACGGGGCAAGCGGTTTGTATTGACACGCACTGCCATCTCGACATGGAGGATTATCAGGCCGATCTCGATGAGGTGATCGCCTCCGCCGCACGTCATGGCGTCACCCGCATCGTCACCATAGGCACGGATCTGTCCAGTTCCCAGGCAGCGGTTCGTCTGGCGGCTCGTTACCCGGGTCTTTACGCGGCAGTCGGTATTCATCCACAGGAAGCAGATCAGGCGACCCCGGAAGTGCTGGAAGAAATCTGCCGGCTTGCCCGTCAGCCCAAGGTAGTTGGATATGGTGAAATCGGGCTTGATTACGTTAAAAACTACAACCCCAAAGAGATACAGCTGCCGGCCTTTGCCAGTCAGCTGCAGCTTGCCAAAGAAGTATCCCTGCCGGTCATTATTCATGACCGTGAAGCCCATGCAGATATTCTGCGGCTTATACAGCAGGCAGCCCCTTTTCCGCGCAGAGGTGTGATGCACTGCTTTTCAGGCGACCTCGCCCTGGCTGAGGCTTCGCTTGATCTGGGCTTTTATCTTTCCATTCCCGGCGTTGCAACCTTTGCCAATGCTCAGACCCTGCGGGAAGTGATCAAGGCCGTTGCCCTGGAACACCTGGTTCTGGAAACCGACGGTCCGTTTCTTACACCTGTCCCATATCGGGGAAAACGCAACGAACCCAAATATGTACTCTATACAGCGCAAATGGTGGCAGATATCAAAAAACTGTCTCTTGAAGAGGTGGTGCATGTGACCACCGTCAATGCCATTAATCTGTTTCATTTACCGGAAAACCAACATGATCGGTGACAATCTCAAAAAAATCCGGGCAACCATCCGGGAAGCTGCCGAGAAAGGGGGCAGAAACCCTGATGATATTATGCTCGTGGCAGTAAGCAAATTTGTTGCTCCAGAACGTATTCAAGAGGCCATGGAACACGGACAATTTTTATTTGGAGAAAACTATCTGCAAGAAGCCGCGGAAAAAATTTCCCATCTGGGTCCTCAGGCACACTGGCATTTCATTGGACACCTACAGAGCAACAAGGCGAAAGAAGCGGTACCCCTCTTTGATATGATCGAGACCGTTGACCGCCTCAAAATTGCCCGTTCCCTGGACGCCCATGCCAAGGAACTGGGCAAACAGCTGTCTGTGCTCATCCAGGTGAACACGGGTCGCGAAGCCCAGAAATCAGGCGTGCTGCCTGAAGAGGCAGAAGCGCTTCTGCGGGCGATCCGCAAGGAGACTGCGCTTACAGTACGGGGTTTGATGACCATGCCCCCTTTCTTTGACGATCCGGAAAAAAGCCGTCCTTATTTTCGGGAGTTACGGCAACTTGCCATCCACCTGGCGCAAGAAAGTTTGTTTACTGACAATGAACGGGTGGCGCTCTCCATGGGCATGTCAGCTGATTATCCAATAGCCATCGAAGAAGGCGCCACCATTGTCCGCGTGGGCACGGCTCTTTTCGGACACCGCAATTAATTCAAGGAGTTAAAACGTGCACATTGTTATGATCGGGACCGGCTATGTCGGCCTCGTTACCGGAGCCTGTTTTGCTGAATTCGGCCATGTGGTGACTTGTGTCGACAAAGATGCCTCTAAAATTGACCGCATCCTCCAAGGGGATATCCCCATCTATGAGCCGGGACTCGATACCCTGGTGCAAAAAAACCGCCAGGAAGGCCGTCTTCATTTTACCACAAAGCTGGACGCCGCCGTTACTGAAGCGGACGCTGTTTTTCTTGCTGTAGGCACTCCCAGCTCCCGGCGTGGTGACGGCTACGCGGATTTGACCTATATTTATGAAGCGGCCCGGGAACTGGCGCCACATTTACGTGAATACACTGTGGTGGTCGATAAAAGTACCGTGCCCGTGGGTACGGCACGACAGGTGGAGCGTATTATCCGGGAAACCAATCCCAAGGCTGCTTTTGATGTGGCGTCCAACCCTGAATTTTTACGTGAAGGCGCTGCCATTACTGACTTTATGCATCCGGATCGGGTGGTCGTCGGTGTCACCGAGCCCAAAGCCAGGGAGATCCTCAAGCAGGTGTACAATCCCCTATATTTGCGAGAAACTCCCATTGTTTTCACTACTATCGAAACAGCGGAGTTGACCAAATATGCTGCAAATGCTTTTTTGGCAGTCAAGATCAGCTTTATCAATGAAATCTCGCTGGTCTGCGAATCGCTTGGTGCCAACGTGATTGATCTGGCTAAAGCCATGGGCATGGACGGCCGCATCGGCAGTAAATTTCTCCACCCTGGCCCAGGATACGGAGGCTCCTGTTTTCCTAAAGATACGCTGGCATTGATGCGGCTGGTCCAGGAACAGGGAGAGAGTCTCCGCATCGTGGAAGCGGCGGTGGAAGTAAACGCCGCGCAGAAAGCGCGTATGGTCAAAAAAATCCGTGAGATGCTCGGGGGGTCAGAAACCGGCAAAACTATTGCCGTGCTTGGCCTGACCTTCAAACCGGAAACCGATGATATGCGGGAAGCACCAGCGGCCACCATCCTCCCCGCACTTCTGGAAAAAGGGGCAACAATCCGTGCGCATGATCCCAAGGGCATGGAAGAAGCAAAAAAATATCTGCCCCCATCCATTACGTACGTCGATTCGCCCTATGCGGCTGCACAGGGGGCTGATTGCGTGGTGTTAATGACAGAATGGAATCAGTACCGGGCCCTGAACTTACAACAGCTCAAATCGGTGATGAATACACCCATCTTCGTTGACCTGCGTAATGTATACGATCCTGAAACCATGCAGGCTGCAGGGTTTCAATATACGGGTGTCGGCAGACAATAACCATAAAACGACCATTGCCCCTTCAGGAAACATCCTGCAAGGGGCAATGGTTCAATTCGTAATACTCTCAAAAAAAAAGCATTGGGTTGGGCACAGCGTAAACAGATGCTGTTATTTCTGGCGGGAAGCTCGTTTAGCAGCCTTCAACGGGTTGATACGAACTTTCACGACTGCAACTTCAGGCTTGGCATGAGTGGCCAGATTGCACATGCCAAGCCGCCATTTTGCCGAAGGATTCATGTAGGAATCGCAATATTTGTTTCCTTCGTTCTCAACGATCCGCTCGCATCCTTCACATTTATCAATGACAGGAAGAAATCCCCCCTCACCGAACTTTGTCATCTTATTTGTCTGCATAAAGCAACTCCTGAAAAAATATAAACTATTTCTTGAATCAGAAAAAATTCTTCCCTACAATTGGTGGAATGAGACTTGTGTCTTTAACACATGCATCTCGAAGAAAGAAAGTTTATATTAAGAAGATCACGGTCTGTCAACATTTACTCACCGTTACCACCCATAAAAAAAGTAGATATCTGGAGCATGCCTTATGCCGATTTATCTCTGGAAAGGAAAAAATAGCGCCGGCGAAAAACGGAAAGGCGAAATTGATGCTGTCGATGAAACCGGCGCTGAGCTACAGCTGAAACGACTCCGCATCACTGTCACCTCACTCAAAGAAAAGCCCAAAGATCTTTTGGCAAATATAAAATTTTTCCAGCCAAGGGTCACCGGCAAGGACGTTGTAATCTTTACCCGCCAGATGTCCACCATGATTGATGCCGGTTTGCCACTGGTGCAGTGCCTGCAGATTCTGGTCAAACAGCAGAGTAACCCGACATTTAAACGGGCATTGGCCCAGATCGAGGGGGACGTGGAAACGGGTACAACTCTTGCCGATGCCATGCGCAAGCACCCTAATATTTTTGATGGGTTGTTCACTAACATGATCGAGGCCGGTGAGCTTGGCGGTATCCTTGACACCATTCTTGGCAGATTAGCCACCTTCAAAGAAAAATCCATGGGGTTGCAGAAAAAGATCAAGGGTGCCATGACCTACCCCGCCATCGTTCTGGGTATATCCATCCTTATTCTCGCCATCATCCTCATCTTTGTTATTCCCGTATTCCAGAAAATGTTTACGGATTTTGGTGCGAGCCTGCCGATGCCAACTCAAATCGTCATCAATATAAGTGAGTTTTTTAAATCAAATTTTCTCTACATAGTGGCTGGGGTGGCGGTTATTGCCTGGATAATTCACCGCATTTATACCAAGACCGAGAGAGGTCGCCTGAAAATTGACGCACTGCTCTTGAGGGTCCCTGTTGTTGGGCCACTTATCCAGAAAGTATCGGTGGCGAAATTTACCCGTACCTTAAGCACGCTTTTACAAAGTGGCGTGCCCATTCTTGACGGTTTGCATGTTGTTGCCAGGACATCTGGAAACAAAGTTATTGAAAGAGCGATTTTACATGCCCGTGAAGGTATTGCCGAAGGTCGGCCCATTGCGGAGCCCCTGGATGAGACGGGAATTTTTCCCAATATGGTCATCCAGATGATCAATGTTGGTGAATCCGTTGGTGCATTGGACTCCATGCTTGAAAAAATCGCTGTTTTTTATGATGATGAAGTGGATCAGGCGGTTGAAAACTTGACCGCTATGATTGAGCCCTTTATGATGGTCTTTCTAGGCGTGATGATTGGTGGTCTGGTTATTGCCATGTATCTGCCAATCTTCAAACTCGCCAGCGTTGTTTAATAAACAAGACCTTTTAAGGAGTTGACCAAATGAGTGAAATAATCGGCGTCGTTGCTCGTGAGATTCTTGATTCCCGGGGAAATCCTACTGTTGAAGTGGAAGTGTATCTTGAATCAGGCGCCGTGGGCCGGGCTGCCGTCCCATCTGGCGCATCCACCGGCACAAGGGAGGCCCTGGAACTGCGTGATAAGAAAAATAAACGGTACGGCGGCAAGGGTGTATTGCAGGCTGTGGCCAATGTCACCGAGAAAATCACCCCAGCACTTCTCGGTTTCGATTCATCGCAGCAGGTGATCATTGATAAAATCATGCTGGAGCTTGATGGAACCCCATCCAAGAAGAAACTGGGGGCCAATGCTATCCTGGGTGTCTCCATGGCAGTTGCCAAAGCGACTGCCTCAGAACTGGAAATGCCTTTGTATAACTATCTTGGCGGCGTGAACGCCAAAGTGCTCCCCGTCCCCATGATGAACATTCTCAATGGCGGCGCGCATGCAGATAATAATGTCGACATTCAGGAATTCATGATTCTCCCTGCGGGTGCCTCTTCTTTTAAAGAGGCATTACGTATGGGTGCGGAAACCTTTCACGCGCTTAAAAGTGTTCTCAAGAAAAAAGGGCATCAGACCGCAGGTGGTGATGAAGGTGGTTTTGCTCCGAACCTGCGTTCCAATGAGGAAGCCATGGAAGTGCTTCTGGAGGGTATCGTACAGGCGGGTTACACTCCAGGCAAAGATATTTTTATCGGTATTGATGCCGCTTCCAGTGAATTTTACTCAGAAAAGGATAAATGCTACGTGTTAAGCGCGGAGAAAAATCCTAAAAAAACGGCCGCGCAGATGATCGAATTTTATGCGGACTGGGTGAAAAAATATCCTTTGATCACCATTGAGGACGGTTTGGCAGAGTCTGACTGGGCTGGCTGGAAACAGTTGACCAAAAAACTGGGGAGTAAAATCCAGCTGGTGGGTGATGATATTTTTGTGACCAACACGAGTATCCTCAAGAAGGGTATTCAGCAGGATGTTGCCAACTCTATTCTCATCAAACTCAACCAGATTGGCTCAGTCACCGAGACCATTGATGCTGTCAGCATGGCACATCGGGCTTCGTATACTGCCGTTATTTCGCATCGTTCCGGGGAAACAGAAGACACCACCATTGCTGATCTGGCCGTGGCGCTCAATGCCGGACAAATCAAGACGGGCGCGCCTTCCCGCACGGATCGGGTGTCGAAATATAATCAGTTGTTGCGGATTGAAGAACAATTGGGTGGCGCTGCTGAATTTGCCGGCGTCGGAGCATTTTCATTTCTTGCTTGATGAGTATTGACGACCTACAGTAATATTTTTTATATTTATTGGAAATTACGCAACTAAAATCCCACATTGTGCGATATCTAAAGGAGGTGACCGATGACACTGACAAAAGCCGATTTGGTCCAGCAGGTGTACAAAGCTCATCCGCATTTGACCAAATCACAGTCCACCGACTCTGTCGAAACATTCCTGGCTTTATTAAAATCTTCTCTGATCACCGGGGAAGATCTGCTTTTGAGCGGATTTGGAAAATTCAATATCAAGGACAAAAAGGCAAGACGTGGCCGTAATCCGCAGACTGGTCACGAATTAACCCTTGATGCTCGCAGAGTGGTCACCTTTAAACCATCAGGTATTCTTCGTTCACGTATTAACGGGGAAGTCGAGCCTGAATAACAAATTTACTGTATACACGTTATTTTGTAAGGCGCCGTTTTTACGGCGCCTTTTTATTTTTTGTGGAGTAATACCATGCAAAATGATGTCCTTGTTCTCGAACCAGAACAGATGAAAAGCATCAAAATCTCCAGTATTTCCCTCCCCTCTCACCAGATCCAGGTCCTTTACCCGGACCTTGACGAACGTCTCTGTCACCAGATTAAGCACTATGGAGTACTTCAGCCGCTTCCCGTACTACAAGTGGATACGGGGTGTTATTATCTGCTGGCAGGATATCCGTATCTCGCGGCACTCACCTACCTGCACTATCAAGATATTCTTTGCCAGGTGTCTCCTCTGCCGCAGAAATCGATCAATGCTTTTGCCTTACAAATACTGCACCCATTATCCGCAGTTGCTGCAAGTCCTGTACTCCAGGGATATCTCCTGCAAAAGGCGCAGCAATGTCTTGATGAGCCTGAGCAGCTACACCTGCTTGAGCTCATGGGGCACAAACCGCATCTGGATAAAATCCGGGAACTCACTGCTCTGCTCCACCTGCCACAATCAACCCTGCTGGCTCTGCACCAGGGGATATTGTCACTCAAAACCGGCAAAACGCTGTGCGCCTTTCAACCCACGGACCAGAAGGAATTGACTGAGGTGATCAGACAATATCGTCCCGGTGGCTCTAAACAACAGAAACTGGTGGAGATGCTCTTTGAACTGACCAAACGGTATCAATGTTCTATCAGCCATCTCATCAATGCCTGGCAGGCAACCCGGCAGGAAAAGGATCCTGACAATCTGCCGCAACAACTGCAACATCTGCTCACCTATCTCCAGCAGCAATGCACTCCCCACCTTGTGCAGGCAGAGCAGCAGTTCCAAAAAGATATCCAGGAGCTTGCTCCCCCGGTAGATACCCACATCCAGCACAGTCCCAGTTTTGAAGATGAAAGCATAACACTCAGCCTGCATCTTGATGATATGAAAGCGCTCCGGCAAATCTGGCCTCTTTGCAAGCAACTGATTGCCGCATCCCGGAAAGATAATGCAGCGTAATTACTTAGAGAATACCTGTACCTACTCATAACTGCATAATAAAAAAGGGCGACCCGAGGGGCCGCCCTTTTTGTAATCTGTTCCTTCTGATCCTTACATCAGCAATTCCAGACCAGAAAAAAAGTAACCCATCTCAAACGCCGCCGTTTCCGGGGCATCGGAACCATGGGTGGCGTTCGCTTCCAGAGAATCACCAAATTCCCGGCGTAAAGTGCCTTCGGCAGCATTAGCGGGATTGGTCGCTCCCATCAGGTCGCGCCATTTTTTAATTGCCCCCTCAGCCTCCAGTACCATCACAATACAGGGCCCGCTTGACATAAAATCGGTCAGCTCTCCAAAAAAAGGCCGGGCTTTATGTACATAATAAAAGCCTTCCGCTTCTACCTTGCTCAAATACAATTTTTTCATACCAACAATAGTGAATCCTTCGGCATAAATGCGGGCAATGATCTTACCGGCATTACCGGCGGCAAAGGCGTTGGGCTTAATAATGGCAAAGGTCCGTTCCATAAATTGTTTCTCCTTATCTGGCGTTCTGGATAATGAATGGGCGACATTGACTGTACCGCAGCAAAGAGACCGGTACGGGAAAATGCGTTTTCTCATAACACGAACTGAACGAGACGACAAGCAATCGTCATCTGCTCATATGCCGGCCTCCAGTCATCCTTTCGCTCATTTCTCCAGAGGTACAAACTTTCCGTTCTTCACTGTCAGCATCACAAAGGCATCCAGTCCCAGCCCGCAATGATCCGTGGCAGAAAAATTAAAGGTGCCAGCGGTTCCGACCAATCCTTTAATATTTTCAATGACTGTTCTTGCCTTAACCGGGTCATTTCCCGCCTCGGAGATGGCCTTGGCTAAAATGTTCATGGCGTCATAGGAGTGGCCACCAAAGGTGGAAACGCTCTCTTTATATTTGGCCTCATAATCATTTTTATAGCGGAGCAGCACATCCTTCTGGGGGCCAGCGGGCAACAGCTCTGCAATCAGCAGGCGGCTGGCCGGAAAAATAATCCCTTCAGCTGCGGCACCAGCGGCTTCCACATAGCGGATATTGGCAAAACCATGGCTCTGATAAATCGGTACATTCCATCCAGCCTGACGAATGGCAATAGCGAGAATGGATTGCGCAGGCACTGTAGACCAGTTGACCACCGCCTGAATGTCGGCATTGGTTTTCAATTTCGCGACGATGGCGGTCAGGTTGGTCGCTTTCTTGTCATAGACCTCGTCGGCAACAATCGTCATGCCGTATTCCGGCGCCAGTTTGGTCAACTGTTCCTTGCCGGCCTTGCCAAAACCATCATTGGCGGTCAACACGGCAATCTTGGCGATACCCTGTTTTTTCATGGTCATGAAAATCTGACGGGCCGCAAAACTGTCGGTAGGTGCGGTTTTAAACACATACTGAGCCACAGGACTGACAATCAATTCTGCAGCGGCGCAGGAGATGTTGATAGTTTTCCCCTGCTCTACAATTTTCTTAATACTCAAGCTCTCACCGCTTGTAGAGGGGCCGATGATGGCAAAGACCTTATCTTCTTCGATCAGCTGTTTGGCAAAGGAAATGGCCTTCTCCGGGCTTGCGCCTGAATCCTTGATAACAAGCTCAATGTTGTTGCCATTCACACCGCCTTTGGCATTGATCTCATCAACCAGCATGCGGAGTGAACGTGCTTCCGGGCCACCCAAAAATGAAGCGGGGCCGGTTTCATCTAAAATAGCGCCTATCTTGATGGTAGCTGCAAATGCCGGCGAAACGATAAAAGCCAAACTGAAAACACACAGCCAGCCAAGAGCCAATATTCCCTTGATCAATCGTCCTTTCTTCATGCCCCCTCCTCATTACTTACAAAAATTGCTCACCCCAAAAACAACAGGGTCGTTATGACAAAAACTCTCTGGATAGTCAACGAATAGGTAGGAAATTCAGCAACCCGGAGTGCAAAGACACAATCTATGCAGAAACACCGCAGATTATTTCTGAGAGAAAGGCTTAGGCGTAGCACTGCGCCAGGAAAATTGCAGCGCCTTTTCACGGCAACTGTCGATGCAGGCACCACAGTTCCAGCAATATACTCCTTGCGCTTCGCCTAGACGAGGTTCCAAGCCCTGCGGACATACGCGTCTGCAACGGCCGCAATTCGTGCACTGCTGTTCCTGCAAGGTAACAATAAGCTGCCGTTTCTTCCCCATCAGGGCCAACAATGCTCCCAATGGACAAAAATAGCGGCAGTAGAAACGACGTGTCACCAGCTCGAGACACAAAATCACCAGGACCACCACACCTTCCCAGGCGAGCCGGTGAAAGTAGAAGGCAGACATAAACTCCCGTCCAATCAACCCCGGGGGAGAGAGAAACACAAATACAGGCGCCCCCAGGCCAAGTGACAC
>DAIODL010000041.1:0-11862 GCA_036746815.1 Desulfobulbus sp. | reverse complement strand
GCCACACTATATGCAGATGCCCGGCCAGAATATCCTGAATGGCACTGTAGCCGACACCATTTATATAATAGTGGCCAGTGGTGAGCAGCATACCGTAAATGATGATCCCCACGGTCAGCATGCCGCCAGCATGACAAAGGTATGGGTGTTTACTGGAAAAAGTATCCAGCAGATCCTCAAAGATATACAGGGAGCGGATATAGACGGCGGCAAGCAGCCCCATGGCGAGTCCCAAGGCGCCATAGAACAGAAGCAGCCACGGACTGAAAACGGAAAAGTAGGGATGCGGCAATGGAGGAATGACAAAAGCCGGATGCACGCCGAAAAACATCTGCCCGATGTAGGTAGCCACCACCGTGGCCAGAGCCACCGGTACCAGGGTGGAAACACTGACCTCGTGCATCAGCAGCTCCAACGCAAAGAGCAAGCCGCCAATAGGGGTGTTGAAAGTGGCGGCGATACCACCGCCCGCACCGGCGGCGATCAGAGTAATACGCTGCTTGGCGCTCATGGGAAAAATCTGGCTCATGGTGGAACCAAAGGCGGAGCCGATCTGGGCAATAGGGCCTTCACGCCCCACGGAACCGACGGTGCCGATACAGAAGGCCGAGGCCAGTGCCTTGAACAGCGCCACTACCGGACGGATGATGCCCCGGCCATAGTACACGGCATCCATCACCTCAGGCACTCCATGCCCTTTGGCTTCGGGCGCAAACTTGGTCACCAGAAAGGTAACCACCAGGGAACCGATTACCGGTACCAGAATAATCGCAGATCCCCAGGGACTGGGCGGCGTCGGCAGGTTGGCATCATAGGAAAATGACAGGTTTTTAAGAAAAAGGCCATTGTGCACCAGGGCGATCAAGCCCCGAAAGAGCATGGCTCCCACACCGGCAACGGCTCCGGTCAGCACAGCCAGCAGCAGCAGGACAACACCCGATATGGACTGCGTTTTCTTTTTCCCTGGATGACTCTTGCTTGTAGGCATGACATATCCCCGTATTCATCTGAAACAGATGTACGAATTTTTTTTCCATGATAGAACAATACCAAGAAACACTCAACCCATGCATAACGGGGTTCCGAAAACTCCCCCCAAAAGAGGGAAGTCGCGTCCACCTAATGCACGGCACCACCAGCATTCCTTGATAAAAGAACTATGGAACCAACGCACAGAAAAGAAGCCGCCGTGGCCACCATCATTGCCGCGCATCCCGAGCCCAGCGTACTGGTACTCAAACGCACTTCTAATCCTCTGGACCCCTGGTCCGGCCATTATTCCTTTCCAGGGGGCAGACGCGAAATGAGCGATCCGTCACTCCTGGATACCTGTATCCGTGAAACCCGTGAGGAATGCGGTATTCATCTCGAAAACGAACATCTGATTAAAACATACCCGGCGCGTCTGGCGGGAAATTCCGTCAACCATCCCATTCCGGTGACCACCTTTCTTTTCGAAGTACCTTTGGAGCCAATCATCACCCTGCAGAGAGCGGAAATCAGCAGCTACGAATGGCTGCCCCTTACCTATGCATCGGATAACGCCAACATCGTAAAGCGGCCCATGAGTCCCCGCTTTCCCGGCGTTCTTTTCCCTGGCATCCCTGCAAATGCAGGTGTCATCTGGGGTTTCACCTTTGAGACGCTTATGCTGGTAATTGCTGATCGATACACGCATAATTCCTGAAAAACTGCTTGCCCGCGCCCACCATTCCGTCCAGAAAGAGCGCTTGACTTTTCATCCGTTGATTTGTATCAATAACGCTGGATTGGAAAGGCATTAGCCACTGAAGGCAGATCACCGGAAAATCATTCGTTTTTTTCATTTTTCCACAGCTTCAGCCTAGGCGCCGGACTTGTATTGACCAGCGCATCCATTTCACAATCCAAGGCTTTTCAAGCATGCTTTCCCGTTGCTTTGCCCTGCACGTGTGTGCGTGCCGGGTTCGCTTCTTGATCGACAGTCCTCTTCCGGGGGACCCACAGGACAGATGATGGCAGGTGCCTTTGCGGATTGCCTGCCGATTTGTAGGTTTAACAACAAGGAGAAACAAATGAAAGCACCTGTACGTGTAGCAATTACCGGAGCTGCCGGCAACATCAGCTACTCCCTCATTTTCCGCGTAGCCAGCGGAACAATGCTCGGACCTGATCAGCCCGTCATCCTCCAGCTGTTAGAAATTACGCCGGCAATGGGCGCTCTGCAGGGCGTGTTGATGGAGCTCAACGACTGCGCCTTCCCGCTGGTCGCTGGCGTCATCGCCACCGATGATGCAAATGTTGCCTTCAAGGATGTCGACTTTGCTCTGCTGGTTGGTTCTCGTCCTCGTGGGCCGGGAATGGAGCGTTCTGACCTGCTGAACGCCAACGGTGCTATCTTCACCGGTCAGGGTAAGGCTTTGAGCGACAACGCCAAGCCCAATGTCCGCGTTCTCGTTGTCGGTAACCCGGCTAATACCAACGCTTTGATCTGCCTCAAGAATGCACCGAAACTGAATCCCCGTCACGTAACAGCCATGATGCGTCTGGATCATAACCGTTCCATGTCGCAGATCGCTGAGAAGACCGGCAAGCATTCTTCCGATGTTGAGAAAGTGTGCGTCTGGGGTAACCATTCCTCCACCCAGTATCCGGACATCAGCTACGCAACCGTTGCTGGCAAGGCCGTGAAATCACTGGTTGATGACGAGTGGAACAAGACCTATTTCATTCCCACCGTGCAGCAGCGTGGCGCCGCCGTTATCAAGGCTCGTGGTGCTTCCTCCGCAGCTTCCGCAGCTTCTGCAGCTGTTGACCATATGCATGACTGGGCACTGGGCAGCAATGGCCGCTGGGTCAGCATGGGCGTATACAGCAAGGGCAATCCTTACGGCATTGATGAGGATCTGATCTTCGCATTCCCGATCCTCTGTGAAGGTGGCGAGTGGAAGATCGTTGAAGGTCTGGAGATCAGCGACTTCAGCCGCGAGATGATCAAGAAAACTGAGGATGAGCTCAAACATGAGCGCTCCATGGTTGCTGATCACATCAAATAATCAGGGAACCTTTTCCTGAAGAAGTCCTTTAAGGGAGTGTCTATCCGGGCACTCCCTTTTTTTTGCGTCTGGCGCCTCTTGCTGCACCCGTACCAAACACCACCTGCATTTTCTTTCCTGAAAAATCTGATACACAAATAAATTCTATTGCGTATTGTGCATCATTATAAGGGACGGCACCTTTTCGCTATCCTTAATCCTATGAAATAACGAGACTTCTCTAAAAATTTATCAGTGGAAACATCATGGCAAAAACTGGACATCCCTGTGTTGTCTGTAAAAAAACATTCAGCAACAAGGACACTATGTCCCTGCACATGGTACGCGATTCAATCCTCGCCCTCATTCAGCAGGATTATCCCACCTGCACGCAGGATGACTTCATCTGCCTCACCGATTTATCCAAGTATCGGGCAAAATATGTGCATTCACTGCTGGAATCAGAGAAAGGGGAACTTTCCGAACTCGACAAGCAGGTGCTGGTCAGCCTTCAGGAAAATGATATCATCACCGCCAATACGGAAAACGAGTACGAGCAGGACTGGACCCTTGGCGAAAAACTGGCGGATAAGATTGCCAGTTTCGGCGGCAGCTGGACCTTTCTTATCCTGTTCACCGCTTTTCTGCTGGTGTGGATTCTTTTGAATACCATCCCGCTGTTCTGGAAGTCCGTTGATCCCTACCCCTTTATCCTTCTCAACCTTTTGCTCTCCTGCCTGGCAGCGGTGCAGGCGCCGATTATCATGATGAGCCAGAACCGCCAGGAAGCCAAGGACCGGCTCCGGGCGCAGCACGATTATCAGGTGAACCTGAAAGCCGAGCTGGAAATACGGCAGATTCACGAAAAACTCGACCACCTCCTCTCTAAACAATGGGAACGTCTTGTGGAGATTCAGGAGGTGCAGATGGAGCAGATGACGGAGCTGACCAAGCTCAAGAAAGAAAAGAAGGGAGCAAAACAACCCGTACCCCAGGTGGAACCAGCGGCTTTAGAGGAAAGGAGCAACGGAGGAAAAATGCAGTCTGTCTCCGGTCACGGGATGGGTGAATTGCAACCAGGCGGCGTGCAGACAGAGCCTGTCACCGGGGCGGCCAGTGCCATAGAGACGGTCGCCGACAATGGGCATGCCCAGTCCCAGGGAATGAGCGGCGTGTAACCGCAACTGGTGGGTACGGCCAGTGAGCGGCGTGAATGCAATGAGGCTGTGGCCGTCAATCTCCTCCTCCCGCCACCACCTCGTTATCCCCAGTTTTCCCTGCACCGGATCATACACCTGGTAGGGCCGGTTGTCCGGATCGAGCCGGAAACGGAGCTGAATTTCGCCAGCCTCCTCCGCAACCAGGCCGGAAACCAGGGCGAGATAACGCTTCTCCACCAGACGCTCTGCAAATTGTAGTGAGAGATGCCGGTGCGCGGTCTGGGTCAGGGCCAGTACCATCAGGCCCGAGGTATCCATATCCAGCCGATGCACAGCCGGCTGTGCAATACAGTCAGCAACCAGGTGCCTCAGTCTCGCGGTGACGCAGTCCTGCCTGTCCGGTCCCCGTCCGGGCACCGCCAACAGTCCTCCGGGTTTATTGACCACCGCTATCTCTCGATCCTGATGCAGGATTTCAATTGTTTCCATTACAAACCACAGAGCTGAAAGCCAAGCATCGGCTGGCATTTGGAGGCACAGGCTGGATAAAAAAATCCGTGCTGTTTTTCTCCACTGCCTGTGGAGCGACCCCAGAAAAATTCCGCCATGGCCTCCGGCTGCAGGCCATGGTTTGCGGCAAACTGCAACAGTTTGGGGCCGCAGCAATCGCCTGTACCTGCCGGCGGCACCCCGTTATGCAAAAATACCGAGGTCAGAGCGGCAGATTCACCGCGAAAATTTGTCACCCTATACAACCCGTGGATGGCGGCCATCAGCTCCTGGGAAATCTGTCTGCGCCGCTGCCGCAGTACGCGGGCAGCGGCGAAATCCGCTGACAACGCTGCCAGTTCCCGGCCCAGCGCCTTAATGGCCAGGTCCGGTTCGGCGACCAGCCCTGCAAATTGGTCCGGATCACAGATCGGTTCCACCCAGCCGGGCACGCTCCATACCCCCTGATACTGTCCGGAAAAGGCGCGCAGCAACACCCTTCGGCCAGCAGCATCCCGGCAGGCCAACATGCCAAACATTTTTCCGCCCGCTTCAGAAAAAAGTGCATCTGTGCGCAAACGGGGATCAGGAGTTGTTGTCCCGTCCAGCCCATCTATACGTTTTTCCTGTTCAAGATACGCCATCAAGGCAAGGCAGTCGTCGATCACCCCTGCTGCCGAAAGTTCGTGCCTCAATCCGCAGCGCGCACACCAGCCACCACTGGGGCTGGTTGTCAGCCCCTGACTGCGCCGCCTGGCCCAGATTTCCGCATCCACGGCTACTTGCGAAAAATCCACAATAAAATCGACAGCACCAGACTGACAACAATACAACTGGTGATAGGAAAAAAAATACGGGTATTTTCGCGGACAATAAGGATATCGCCGGGCAGTCGGCCCAGTGGCATCTGCCTGAGCCATGGCCACAGGAGGCCTGCGAGCAGACAAATTCCACCAATCACGAGCAAGGTCTTGTTCATGCGCATCCCTCCCTGGCTGCCGCATGGTGGCGGTCCTGACTCATCAGCACCCCGCCAAACACCAGTGCGCAGGCGGCCCATTGCGCAAGCGACAGGTGATCACCCAGAAACAGATAACTGAGGAGTATGGAAAAAACCGGAATCAAATTAACATAGGCCGAGGCCTGACTGGCGGGAATTCGACTTACCCCATAATTATAGAGCCCATACGCGCCCATGCTGACTACAATCCCCAGGTACAAGATCACCGCAGCACCATGCCATGAAATCCCATTTCCCCGCACCGCAGGAAACAGAAGAACCGGCGCGAAAAAAAGAGCTCCCGTGACAGCCTGAATTCCGGTAAGAAAAAATGGATGGAGTTCTTTACTTAACCGTTTCATTAGAATAGTATATGCTGTTGCGAAAATCATTGCCAAAAATTCCAGAAAATTGCCCAGGACCGGATTGGGAGCCTGATTCGTTTCCGGACCGCCAAGGCTGAGCCAGACCGCCCCGGCAGCCGCGACCACGAAACCGGCCACTGTTTTTGGGGTGATATGTTCTCCCAGCGTCAGACCGGCGGCAACGGCAACCATCAACGGCAACATGGTGGTAATCATGGCTGCCTGGGAGGCACTTGTTTTGGTGAGCGCAGCTGCTTCACAGAGAAAATAGCAGCACGGCTCGCACAAGCACATGACAATGATCAGCAGTACGAGGTTACGCCGTAACCGTACTGTGAACAAGGATTTCCAAAACGGTAAAAAACAAAGCGTCGCAACAGCCATCCGCCCCCAGATAACCAGGAGTGGATGCATTTCCTGAAAACTATATTTCAAGGCCACAAAAGAACTGCCCCACAGCGCCATAGCTGACCATAATGCCACTGCCGGCAGCATCCTTTGCACACCACTGGACAACACTAACCCATTATACACGCCCATGCACACCCCTACTTCTTCAAGCCGGTTCAACCGGCGCTCCATGCTCGCTCTGCATCTGATCTGCCTGTTGCTTCTCTCGCTGCCCGTGACCACGCTGGCCGCCCGCAGACCCACGGGTAACTATCAGCAGAATATCGTCGCCTCTCAGGAAACCTTAGGTGTCTTCCAAAAAATTCCTGATCTGAGTGATGAGCAGATCGCGTATGGCAACCAGGTCATTCCGCAGCTGAACTATAACGCTCAGCGTCTACTGCGCAAGATCTGTGCACTCCCTGGAGTCAACTTCCAGGCCGCGCAGCAGGCAATCAACCGCCTGCAACAGGAACGGTTCACCTTTGACCAGGTGAAAACCTACGAGGCTCTTGCCGGTCTCAGCACCATGGATATCAACAGTGGCCTGCGGGCACTGGACACGGTCAAGGGCCTGTATTTTGAGACTAGTCGAGCCTTCCGCGCCTACACCGAGATCGAAGGCGTCACCGCCCGGCAGTGTGTGGATATGCTGCCGGTGCTCGGCAACATGAGCAGTAGAAACGCCCGTGCCGCCACAGCTTTTTTCCATATCAAGGGGCTGAACGCAGATGATGCCATGCGGGTGCTGCCCACCATCATCCGCTTACGCGGCAATCAGCCCAAGGCCGCGGAAAACCTGGCGAAAATTCCCGACATGCAGATCAACTCCATGGTCCAGGGTTTAAATCTGCTCGTGCGTATCGACCAGGATAACGCCTTGAAGGCTGGCTGCCTGTTCACCAACAAGGCAATCAATGCCGATGAGGCCCTGCAGTGGCTGGGTGGCTACTTTTCCCTGTCCACCAGCGCCCAGGAAGCGCAGTATAACAGGCTCAGTGCTGACGCCAAAACGGTTCTGCTGAAGGCTCTCTACGAGGCAGCATCGGATCTTCTCTGGAAAATCAACAACCTTCATGCCATCACCGATGCCAACGGCTACGAGATTTCCGTAGGCACCCTCAGCGGCTGGTCCATGGGTCAGCTGCAGGCCAAATATGACCAGCTGCAGCCTTCCGTACGTGCCCGTTTCGGCAGTCTGGGCAGCAGAGGGGGCGCAATTGAAACCCTGCGGCGGGCTACAGCAGCAGCCCGCGTGCAGACCGCCCGTGATTTGAGTGTTGCCGATGCCTATGCCATGATGGCCCAGGGCAGCGACCTCTATGACTCCTCTTTCCGCGACATCCTGGTGCCGGTGATGCTGGGACGCATCAACGACCTCTATCATGGAGATCTGCTTCTTTTTCTACAGAGTGTCGATCCAGGAAACATCCTGGTTTCCGACTTTATTTCCAGCTGCGCCCAGAAAGGCAAGCTGACGGAATTTTTCCCCACCGATCCGGAACGGCAAAAAGCCATTCTAAAACTGGTGGGCTCCTCCGCGCTGCAGAATGAGGATTCCATCCTGCTCTTCTCCGCAACTTTCAGCCATCTCCTGAAGGTGTTGACCCCATCGGCCCGCACCTATCTTATTTCCCTGATGGCGCAACAGGGGGATTCGGAAGACGCGAGTTATGCTAAACTGATTAATGTTATCCTGCAGTACTATCTCCAGACCTATCCGGAGCTGCTGGGCGCGGATGACCGCATTATCATCAGCCGTGTACTCGTCCGGCACGGCACCGTTGACCTAAGCCGCTACCAGGACACCCCTTTTGTCGAGTGGCTGCAGGATCACCGTCTGGCTTCAGTCTCCATGTATCATCCCGATGATGATGGACGCACCTCGTTCGTCTCCAACGCCAACATGCTGATGGGCGCGGGGTATCAACTGGTAGTGTCCGACACCTATACCCCTGCCGGGGAACGCGGAGCGGCAGCCAGCTGGATCCATTCCGGTCTGGCTTCCCTGTTCCAGGCCATGCGCAGCCGTCATTTCGCAGTAGCCTTTGTGAAAACCATCAATGGTGTCCGCATCGTGCATACCCAGTTTGTATACTCCGGCATGGAAAACCAGATGGATATGCTGAACCGCTTCATCCATTCCGGTGACGAGATGCTGGCCCAACGAGGTCACAGCTACTGGCGTTCCGAACAGATCGTGGAACCGCTGCAGAAACTGATTCAAAACGGTGAAGTGACGGATCAGGATCTGCGCGCCAAACAGCGTTTCTTGAGCCTTGGGTCCTGCGGCGGTGTAAAAGTATACACCAACCTGACCCGGTTGTTTGACTCCTCAGTGGATATTCTGGCCACCATCGGTACAGGGCTTGCCATGATCAATGATCCGTACAACAAGATATTTTTTGAGATCATTGCCAGCAACGGTCCCTACATTACCTGGAAAGATGTGGCGCAGCGCGCTTCGTCCGTCTTCCGTGGGGAACGCGGTCAGGACTACATCCAGCCCGGATCGCTTACGTCCATCCTCCACAAGATCCTTGACGAGGAAGAACGGGAATCGGGCCAGAAACGTCCGCATAACTGGTTCCAGCAACGCCGCATGTAACCCGCCGATGCCACTCTACACCCGTGAACAACTGCCCGAGCTCCTTGCTCGGGCAGCAACTTCTCCCTCACAGGTGTATCTGTTTTTTGGGGAACGTTATCTCTGCCGGCATGCCGCCGAGCAACTGGAGCAGGTACTGCTGCAGAAAACCGGCGGCACCATCAACTCCATCGACGGCGATCAGGAACAACCATCCACCACTCTTGCCAAACTCCGGGGCTACAGTCTTTTGCCCGGCAGGCAGATCTACCGGGTGGTGGACACTCGCCTCTTTCATTCAAAACAGGTTGCCAAAAACATCTGGAATCGCGCCCTGAAAGCACAGGCTGGCGGTAACAGTGATCTGACAGCACGGGCATTGCGCGCTTTCTGTGAAAGCGGCGGACTGACAAGCGCAAATGCTGACCTGGCACTTTTGTCTGCTGAGGAATGGGAACACTGTTTTGCTTTCCCCAAACCTGAAAGCGATCTCTCCTGGACGCAACCTCTCTTAACGCAAAACGCCAGTATGGCCGAGGCCTCCGCAGGAAGCGATGGCGCGGACGCGCTCATCAAGGTTTTGCAGACGGGGCTTCCCGCAAACAACATTCTGCTGCTGCTTGCCGAAGAGGCGGATAAACGCAAAAAACTCTTCAAACTGCTCAAAGACGAGCAAAGCATCATTGACTTCACCATAGAGGCCGGAGCCAGTTCCAGGGCGAAAAATGCCCAGAAATCTGCGCTTGAGGATATTATCCGCCAGACCCTTGCCGAACAGGGAAAAAGCCTCGCGCCCAGACTGGACGATCTGTTGCTGGAGCGCGTGGGCTTTCATCCTGTAGCAGTGGTCATGGAACTGCGCAAGGTCATGACCTATATTGGAGAGCGCAAACAGATCACCCGTGAGGACCTTGATCTCCTGGTAGGGCGTACCCGTGAGGAAGCCCTCTTTGAATTGACCAGTGCCATCTCTGACGGCAACCTGGCAGGGGCACTGCTCCTCACCCAGCGCTTTCAGGAAAATGGCATCCACCCCCTGGCGGTGATCGCCACTCTGCGCAAATTCATCCATACCCAACTGGTACTGCGTTCCCTGCTGCTGCGTCCTGAAATCGGGTTCCAGCCCGCCATGCCCGCCCAAGTTTTTCAAAACACCATCCTGCCCCGCCTCAAAGAACACCAGACCTGGAAAAAGGAACTGGGTATCCATCCCTATGCCCTGTATAATCAATGCAAGGCTGCTGCCACCTGCAGCCTGGATACACTGTGCATGTGGATGCGGCAGTTGCTGCAGGCCGAGATGCGGCTGAAAGGTTCTTCCATCGCCGATGACACCATCATGCAGCATCTGCTTGTTTCCATGCTGACCAGGACCACCACAAAACAGTCCCTGGCCTGCTGAGCCACCCTTGCAAAATCAACGACGGATATTAACATATTGCTATTCATGCTGTAGTGAAAGGCGTTGTGGGACACCTGCCCCAGAATGACCATAAACTCCTTCCCTCTATGTGCAGGTATTGACAATGGAAATCGATGGGAAAATCCCGTCGCAGGGAAACGCCCATTGAGAAAAGGCATGGCAAACGAAGATTCAATTATACAGGAAGATATTGCGACCAGGGATCGGGACGAACTGCAGGAACCACCCATGTATAAGGTGCTCCTGCATAATGATGATTACACCACTATGGATTTTGTAGTGATGATCCTGCAGACAATCTTTCATAAGGATATGGATGAAGCCACCCGCATCATGCTCAATGTCCACCATCAGGGCAGCGGCATAGCAGGTGTTTACCCCCGCGAAATAGCGGAAACAAAAATGGATATTGTGCACCAGATGGCCAGAGAGCATCAATTTCCCCTGCGCTGCTCCCTGGAGAAAGACGCGTGAAACCCGTATTGAACACACGAACCAACACGACCGTACATCAAAGATTGAACGGGAGTTGAAGATTTCGACGAGGACTGCACCATGCTGAGCAAAGAATTGGAACTTGCCCTGATCAAGGCGATCAAGGAAGCAAAAGACCATCACCATGAATATGTCACTGTAGAGCACATGCTGTACGGGCTGTTGCATGATGAGCTTGCCTCACACATTATCAATAAATGCGGCGGCAATAATCAGCATATCAAAGAACGGCTCGAACGTTTTTTTGAAAATGGCATGCCTGTGATGCAGAACTTTGCGGGCGAGCCCGCGCAGACCGTTGCCTTCAACCGGGTGTTGCAGCGGGCAGTCAACCACGTGCAGAGCTGTGGCAAAAAACAGGTGGACACCGGCGATGTGCTTGTTTCCATCTTCACAGAACCCGATTCCCATGCCGTGTATTTTCTGGGCAGTGAAGGGGTCGGCCAGATGGAGGTGATGGAATACATCTCCCACGGGCTCCCCGAATATCTACAGAAAGAGCCCTACCGGCAGCCGCTGCCAGGTCAACCGGGAACCACCTCCAAACCCTCGAAAAAGGGTGCGGAAGCCCTGGAAGAATTTACGGTCAATTTCGCCAAACGAGCTGCAGAAGGCCGCATCGATCCGCTGATTGGCCGTGACGCCGAACTGCGGCGCATGATGCAGGTGTTGTGTCGGCGCAAGAAAAACAATCCCCTGCTGGTTGGTGAGCCGGGTGTGGGCAAGACCGCCATGGCCGAAGGGCTGGCCCTGCGTATTTATGAAGACGGCGTAGAGCGCAAACAGCCCAAACCCAATCCCAGGAAACTGGTACCTGATCTCTTGAGCGGTGCGGAAATTTACATGCTCGACCTTGGCACACTGGTGGCGGGCACCAAGTATCGTGGGGACTTTGAAAAACGCCTCAAGGAAGTGGTCGCTGCCATTGAGAACAAAGAG
>DAIODL010000040.1:0-12107 GCA_036746815.1 Desulfobulbus sp. | reverse complement strand
TCCGGTTATGGCAACTGTCATCTTTGGTGAGAATGGCAAGATGTTGACCGGTGCCCCGGCTGCCCTGGTTGTGTGCGGGGATATCAACAAGGCGCATGACAGGGAGCTTTCCTTTCTGCTGCAGGACGTGAGCGCCGCCGTGGAGAATATTCTCCTGGCCGCGAACATGCTCGGTCTGGGAAGCTGCTGGCTGGGGATTCATCCCCGTCAGGAGCGTATGGATGCGGTGCGTAAACAAATGGGCCTTCCGCCGGAGATTATTCCGGTCGCTGGTATCTCCCTGGGCTGGCCTGCGGAAATCAAGGAAGCCCGCACTCGATTCAACGACAAGGCAGTGCATATGGAACGCTGGTAAGAGAGCAGATACTCTGCAGCTACAAACACAAAAAAAGAGAGGCGAGGAAAATATCCTCGCCCCTCTTTTTTATATTGGGACTGCTTAACTATGAAGATGCAACAAGTCTGACGCTGCTTATTTCTCGTTCCGGTAGGATTCCGCCAGCAGGGAGATGTAGTGTACCACATTCTGGTTGCTGTCCACCCGGTGGAGGTTGTCCAAAAGCTGCATCATACAGGCCGGGCAGCCGGTGGAAACCGTGTCGGCACCGGTCTGCACGATATCATCCGCCTTTTTCCTGCCAATGGTGGCTGATGTCTCATAGTGTGTGAGCACAAAGGAACCACCGCTGCCGCAGCAGGCATCCGGGGCTTTCATCTCCTTAAAGGTGAGGCCGGGGATGGATTTGAGAATTTCCCGCGGTTCGGCAGACACGTGCATGGACTTTTTCAGGTGGCAGGAATCATGGTAGGTCACCACCTTATCCACACGTCCCCTGGGCTCCCGCAGTTTGATCACTTTGGTGAGGAAAGTGGAGATATCATAAGTCCGCTCGGCCCAGTATTTCGCCTTGGGACCGTAGACAGGATCCGCAGCCAGGAGATCTACATACTCATGCTGCCAGGCGCTGCCGCAGGAACCACAGCCGGTGATCAGGTACTCACAGCCGGTTGCTTCGAAGGTATCGATATTGTTCCTGGCCAGCTTGCGGGCCGTGTCCACATCGCCGTGTACCAGCACCGGAATACCGCAGCAGTTCTGTGATTTGGGGATGTACACGTCCACATGGTTGGCGGTCAGCACATCGATCAAATCCTTGCCCGCATCCGGATAAAAATAGTTCAATGAATCACCGGTGAAAAATGCCACCTTGACAGTGCTGCCCGGAGCACGGACAACATCCGGTACCGTGTCGCGCAGCGGTTTGGTGGACAGCGCCGGCAACTCACGTTCACTGTCAAAGCCGATGGCCGACCCCACCCTGGCAAAGGGGGAACGGGGCGCGATGGCCTTGCCATCCTTTTCCGTGCGAAAAGCCACGCCCTGCATGAGGGCGCCGATACGCATGCCGGCATCAAAGAGTTTCGGGTGCTTGAGGGAAGAGAATATAGCCTTTTTCAACCAGGGCAGGCCGTTCTTGCGCACCAGCGCGGCACGCAGAGCCAGCATGATGCGTTCAAAGTTCACCTTGGTCGGGCAGTTTACCATGCAGGATTTACAGACCAGGCAGTTGAACAGCATCTCATACACTTCGGGATCGTCCAACTCCAGTTCACCTGCAAGAACGGCTTCGGCCACAGCAATTTTCGAGCGGGTCACGGCTGTTTCAACTTTCTCCACCCCATATACCGGGCAGACAGCCATGCAGTTCCCGCATTTCATGCATTTGTCGAGCTCTTCGCGGACAATTGCCAGCTCATCGTAGTAGGTTTTACCATCCTGCACCACATCGGGCGTTTCTGTGTCAGCCATGATTAATTCTCCCGTGCTGGAACCATTTTTCCAGGATTGAGAACATAGTCAGGATCAAGCGATTCCTTGATGCTTTTGAGCAGGCCAAGGCCACTCTGGCCGATCTCATTGCCCAGATATTTCATCTTGGCCATGCCAATGCCATGCTCGCCGGAGAGTGTGCCGCCCAGGCTGAGCGCGACATTGAAGATCTCGTCCACGGCCTTGTGCATCCTGGCCATCTCGTCTTTGTTGTTTTTGTCGCAGAGAATGGTGGGGTGCATGTTGCCGTCACCGGCATGGCCGAAGGAGCCAAGGGTAAGATTGTATTTCTTGCCGATTTCCTGGCAGGCGATCAACATTTCGGTGATGTGGGAGCGCGGCACCGTGGCGTCTTCGAGGATAACGGTGTTGTTCAGGGAGGCCAGAGCGGGCAGGGCGTTACGGCGGGCGGTCCACAACTGGTCGCGCTCCTTGTCGCTGGCAGCGGTGTGCAGTTCGCCATGATTGTCGGTAACCACCTTCATCACGGATTCAGCCTCACTGGTGACCACATCCTCGGACATGCCATCCACCTCAATAAGCAGGAGTGCCTCCGCTTCCACCGGCAGGCCGATATGGGCGAAATCCTCGATGGTCTTGATGGTCATTTGGTCCATGATTTCAAGGGTCGCCGGAATAACCTTGGCCGCAATAATACCGGCCACCGTGTTCCCTGCATCGGCCAGGGAGTTAAAGATGCCCATCATGGTACGGCGATATTTGGGGGCGGGAATCAGCTTGGCAGTGAGTTCCGTAATGATACCCAGGGTGCCTTCCGAGCCGACAAACAGGGTGGTGAAATCATAGGCAGTCACGTTTTTCACGGTCTTGCCACCGAAACGCACTTTCTCACCACTCGCGAGCACCACTTCCATGCCCATGATGTAATTCTTGGTCACACCGTATTTGAGGCCGCGCAGACCGCCTGAGTTTTCAGCGGCAGAACCACCCATGGTGGCGGTGGCCACGGTGCCTGGGTCCGGCGGATAAATGAGGCCAGAAGGAGCGACCGCCGTATTGAGTGCGTTGATAACCACGCCAGGTTGGACAACGGCAGTAAGGTTGGCGGCGTCAATATCAAGGATCTTGTTCATGTGCTGGAAAGAAAGAACAATGCCCTTTTTCAGGGGAATGGTGCCACCACTGAGATTGCTGCCAGCGCCACGGGGATAGATGGCAATTTTATGCTGCCGCGCCAGACGCACAATGTCCTGCACCATTTCTGTGCTCTGTGGCAGGACAACCACTTCCGGATTCTGCTTGGGCATATCCGCAGTTGCATCGTAACTGTAGGACACGAGGTCTACTTTGCCGGTGAGTACATTCTCTTTGCCCACGATGGCGGTAAGCTGGTCAATGATCGTTTGGTCTAGCATGGCAGGCTCCTTTCTGCGTTTAATTGGTGTTCACTGTTTCACGGAAGGTCACAACGTTAGCCATACAACAGCAACAAGCTACAACGGGAGGGGTATATTTGTCTTACCAATTATCACTTGGAATGTGATCTGTCAAATAAAAACATACCACAATCATGACGGAAGGTTGGAATGAACTGCTTGAGGAAACGGCAAAAAATGAGGCTATTGCCCGGAAGGGAGAGCTGTGTGGCGACGTTGAGCGAAAGAGGGGAAAACGGATGGGTGAACAGGATAGGAAAAAACGCTGCTTTAAAAAAAAATTATTGAGGCATGTGATTGGAAACGTAGGCGATACTGCGCTGTTCAGCAAAATTGAGGTGCGCCATCATGGCGTCACGGGCCCGTTCCGCGTCCTTTTCTCTGATTGCGGTAACGATCTGGGTGTGGTGGTTGAAGAGGAGCCGATGATCTTCCGCAGTCAGGTATACCGCACGCCAGACGCCGCGCTGGAATTCCTTCATGGCATCAAACAGACTTTGCATGAGGTGTAGCCAGACAATGTTGTGGGTGGCACGGGCAATAACAATGTGGAGGTTGGCATCATAATCTTCCGAGGGCAGCTGGCCGGGAAGATTGTGCTCCATGCCGTTGAGAATTTCATCCATGCGGCGGATGTCTTCAGGCAATGCCCGCAGAGCGGCATAATAAGCGGTCCAGGATTCCATGCATTTGCGGACTTCGATGACTTCAAGTGCCCTGTCCTGCTGACTGCGGATAAGCTCGCTGAGTGCATTTCCCTGGCCGGAATCCACCAGGCTCTGCACCAGTGATCCACCTCCCTGATAGGTCATGACCAGACCGGTGGAGCCGAGAATATTCAACGCCTCCCGCACTGATGGTCTGGAGACACCAAACATTTCAGCCAGCTCGCGCTCTGGCGGCAGTTTATCACCCGGTGCAAAATCGCCAGCGAGAATCGACTCACGAATTTGATCGGCAATCTGCGTAGAAACTTTTTTGGGTTTAATCGGTTTGAATCGCATAGGTGACCCGCAACTGGCAACATTTGTCAAAATGTTCTTTTTTCTACCCTATAACCGCCAGGAATGCAAGCCGCTGTGATTGAACTCAGCATACACGGGGGGATCATTTTGGTGGAGCGTCTGTAACATTGCATCCCCTGATACAAAATACTCCAGGCGGTATAACAGGTACCGCCCGGAGTTGGGTCTGACTACTTCTGCCAAGGGGAGACAAGTGGTCAAAGAAAGAAACCCGCATGCCAGCAGAAGTAAACAGCTGAGAGAAAAAACGTACAACATACGCGGTACCCCTTGAACAAGGGAGCAATTTCAAGGGGTACCGGACAGGGCTCTTAGAACGTGCCAGGGAAAACCTTGTAGATGAAAATCATACCCATGACACCTGCAGTAATACAGTAAATGCACAAGGGGAGTGCATTCCTGCGAATAAGCATACCTTCCATACCGGCCAGGCCAACCGTGGCTGAGGCGGCAACGATATTATGGATACAGACCATGTTGCCGGCAGCACCGCCCATTGCCTGTAGAGCGACGACGATCTGATGCGAGATCCCCAGCTGTGTGGCCGTGGCGAACTGGAATTCACCAAACAGCAGGTCGGACACGGTGTTGGAACCGGTGATGAAAGCGCCCAGAGCGCCAACAAAGGAGGCAAACAGCGGCCAAGTATGACCTGCCATTGCAGCGGCGGCGGTCGCCATAGCCAGCGGCATGGACGGTGCACTGATGGTGTTATGAGCAGACTGCTTGAAAATCTCTACCATTGCCACAGCAAAGAACAGGGCGATGGTCGGGTTTTTCATCAGTTTGAAAGAATCACCCCAGGCCTGTGCAACTTTCTTACCAGGCATTCTGTGCAGGAAGATGGTGATGATGGCCACCAGCATAAAGGGAATGGTGCCGGGCAGATAGAGCGGTTTCAGCGAGAAGTCGACGGACTGATATCCCATGATGTTTGGGATAGCAATCTGAATAGAGTTCAACCAGGCCTTCAATGGGAGGCTCGAAATACGGGTCAGAACCAAAATCAAACCAATAAGGATGTAGGGCAACCAAGCCATGAACTGGCTCATGTGTGCCTTGAATTCTTGTTTTTCAGCAGTGGCAATGGCGCCGGTCCAGTCTTTTTCCCAGGTGGACTGCGGACCAAAATCCCATTCGTCTTTAGGGAGCAGGAATTTCTTTTTCGCAGCGATGATAACCAGGGCGGTTGCAATCAGACCACCAATAAGGGAGGGAAACTCAACACCCACCAGAAAAGCGGTGGCCATGTAGGGTACGGCAAAACAGGTAGACGCAAACAGAGAGAATTTCCAGGCACCCAGACCTTCGGTCCAGGATTTGTTCTGACCAAAGAAGCGGGTCAACATCATGTTTACGAACAGCGGCATGATGAAAATCATGGGCAGGTGGAAGATGGTTGACCACTCACCGATATGTTTCAAAAACATGCCAAAGTCGGTGATATTTCCGGTCGAATGTGCGGCAATGGCGGCTTCAACAGGGGTTTTGAGATATTTCAGACCAAACCAGACGGGGGTACCAACGGCACCGAAAGTTACGGGGAACGAGTTGAGGATCAGACACACCATGGCGGCGGCCAGGGCCGGAAAACCGAGGCTCAGCAGCAACGGGGCAGCAATGGCTGCAGGAGTACCGAAACCAGCGGCACCTTCAATGAAAGCGGCGAAAATAGCGCCAATGATGATGACCTGCACACGTCGGTCACGGCTTAAACCAAAAAAACCATGGTTGATCGTTTCCATGCCACCGCTATCACGCAGGGTGTTCAAGATGATGATGGCGCCGAAAACGATGATCAACACGCCGATAGCTCCGCCGAAACCGTTCAGGGTTGAGGCAATAACGAAGCCAACGGGCATTTTCCAGACGATAATCGCACTCACGGCTGTGACCAGCCAGGCAAGCGGCATGGCCCGAGTCGCAGGCCAGCGCAGACCAACCATGAGAACGAGGGCAAGAAGAATCGGCAGGAGCGCAACAAGAGCAAGCATTGACACTGACATGATTGGTTCTCCTTAAATCCGTTGTGCGCAGGCTAGTGCGCTTTGATAAGAACAGCACGCCTGAATGGGTGCTGACGCGACTTCTCCCCGCGATACTCCGGCGGTGGAGGGGGTAACTGGTGTCCAAACCATGGTGGTGCTCCTTCATGTATGATTTTTTTACAGCACTCACCGCGAGTGCTGCCGGGTTGCCAGGAAGAGTGCGTAGTGTTCTTTGAAGCTTGTGCAATTGGTAATACCAACTATCCCATCTGGTTTAAGTTGTCAATAATTTTTCATTTGATTACCAAAAAACGATGTTGACAAAGGATGATGCTTTGCAATATGGTGAAGAAAAATTTTGTTTTACAAGTTGCAAAAAAATGACCAGTGCGCTGTCACACATGCAGGTATTATCAGGGGGGCTACAGGAATCTGGTCGTAACTTCATTTAACCGGAGAAACCGGCATGCAGGAGGGCATGATGTTTGAACAGTTTAAAGCCAAAGCCGAAGCCGTAAGTGCAGAGGTGTATCGGTTTGCAACCAGCAGCGATGCACTCTCATTTCTGGCGGATTTTTTGACCAGGGAAGGGGTGACTGACCAGCCGGGACAGTATGCTGTCATGGCCGATTGCCCTTTTTGGAAGACTGTGGACCGAAAAGTGCTGGAAGATATGGGCGGTGTTCATTTTGATGTCACCCGCGAACTTGCTTCCCAGGCGAAAATCGGTGTCAGTCAGATGGACTGGGCCATCGTGGATACGGGCACCCTGGTGCAGGATGCCACTGCTGTTGATAAACGTCTGGTGTCCACCATGCCGACGATCCATGTCGCTTTTATCGCCACTGATGGATTGCGTCCAGATATGCCCACAGTGCTCGCGGAAGTGTCACCGCAAAATTCCAATTACATCTCATTTATTACCGGACCGAGCCGTACCGCTGATATTGAACGTGTGTTGACCATCGGTGTCCATGGACCCGAACGGCTTGTGATTGTGTTTATTGACCAACTGGGAGGGGCCAACTGATGGAACAGGAATTTAAACAGTCCATTGACCGCGCGATTCATGATGCCAACCTCACGGGTGCGCTGGGAAAATTTTCCGAGGCATATAAGGTCAATCGGGCCAAAGCGTATGAAGGTATCGATTTTGAAGCACTGCGTACCCGGATTGCCGAGATTAAAAGCTATGCTGCCCAGCATTTTGACGAACTCTGCGACCAGTTCCAGAAAAATGCCGAGGCCAAGGGTACCAGGGTGTTCCGCACCAGCGATCCGGAAGAGGTCCGCAAGTATATTCTGAAAGTCGCCAGGGACAACGGCGTCAAGTCCATCGTCAAGTCCAAATCCATGGCCACCGAGGAAATTCATCTCAACAAGTATCTGCAGCAGGAAGGTATTGAGGTTAACGAGACAGACCTGGGCGAGTGGATTATCCAGCTGGCCGGTCAGACTCCTTCCCACATGGTTATGCCCGCCATCCACATGACCAAGGAAGAGGTCTCGGATATCTTTTCCAAGGAACTGCATGAACGGCTGAGCTCTGATATTCCCCGTCTGGTCAAAGTGGCCCGTGCGGAAATGCGGCCTAAGTTCCTGCGCGCTGAGATGGGTATTTCCGGCGCCAATATCGCGGTAGCCGAGACCGGCTCCATCGCCATTGTGACCAATGAGGGCAATGCCCGTATGGTCACCACCATGCCGAAGATTCATATCGCTGTGGTTGGCATCGAGAAAATGGTGGAAAAGTTCTCGCAGATCGCCACCATTTTGAAAGCCCTGCCGCGCAGCGCCACCGCACAGCTGTTGACCTCCTATGTCAGCATCATTTCCGGCCCGGTGCCGTTAACCGATGGCGGAACGAAGGAACTGCACGTCATCCTCCTGGACAACCACCGCAGTGACATGGCCAAGGACCCGCTGTTCAAGGAAGCGCTGCAGTGTATCCGCTGCGCCTCCTGCCTCAACGTGTGCCCGATTTTCCGCCTGGTCGGTGGCCACGTTTTCGGCAAGGTGTATACCGGTGGTATTGGTACCATCCTGACCGCCTGGTTTGATCATTTAAAGAGCTCCAAGGATATTCAGGGACTGTGTATTCAGTGCGGTGCCTGTAAGGATTACTGCCCGGGCCACATCGACATTCCCGCCCTGATTATGGAAACCCGCCGCCGGGTGGTGCTTGAAGATGGTCTGCCGGTGCTGCAGAAATCCATCTACAAGGTGGTCAACAACCGTCGTCTGTTCCATTCCATGCTGCGTGCGGCCTCCGTGGCTGCCAAACCCTTCACCAAGGGCACCAAATTCATCCGCCACCTGCCCATGTTCCTGGCTGATCTGACCGATGGCCGCAGTCTGCCGGCAATTGCCCCCAAACCTTTTCGTGATGTGTTTAAAACCATTGTTCAGCCAAAAGGTTTGCAGGAAAAAATCGTGTTCTATGCCGGCTGTCTGGTGGACTTTGTCTACCCTGAGATGGGGGTTGATCTGATCAAGATCCTCAACAAGGCAGGCGTGGAAGTCCTGTTCCCGGATGCGCAGACCTGTTGCGGTGCACCTGCCCGTTACAGCGGTGCCTACGAGACCGCTGCCGGCAACGCCATTGATAACATCAAGGCTCTCTTGTCCGTGGAATCGGACTATGTGGTTTCCGTATGCCCGACCTGCACCGCTGCCCTTGACCGTGAGTTTATTACCACGCTGCAGGCTGCTGATAAGGATCAGTGGGCCTCCAAAGCCGCGGAACTGGCCGCCAAGACCATCGACTTCTCTACTCTGGTGGAAAAACTCATCAATGAGGGGCGGTTGAGCTTGAAAGAGGGACAGCAACTGGGCAAAATCACCTATCATGATTCCTGTCACCTTAAGAGGACCCTGCATGCAGAGCAGGCTCCCCGTCATCTGCTGCAGAAGGCAGGATATGAGATTGATGAGATGTTTGAGAGTGATGTCTGCTGCGGTATGGGCGGTTCTTACTCGATCAAGATGCCTGAAATTTCCGCTCCGATGTTGCAGCGCAAGCTCAAAAACATTAAAGATACCCACGTACCGGTGGTGGCCATGGACTGCCCTGGTTGTGTTATGCAGATTCGTGGTGGTATGGATAAGGATGGTGCCAAGGTCCAGGTGCGTCACACCGTGGAACTGATCGCCGAGCAACTTAAAGATTGATAAAAGCCGGCTCTGGTCACGTTTTATTCGTGTGAACAGATGAGGAGCGTTATACTGTTATATACTCTGTATATGTCTGGTGGCGCTTCCGACTTTAGATCAATATAACAACCGATCCCCGGCTGGAGTTGATGTTCTCCGGCCGGGGTTCCTCTATTTTTATTTTTGTTAACCTGCCCGAATACAATGCGGAAGCAGGAGGGAATGCACATGGCAAACAATCTGTTTATCACCTCAGCGGAAGAGTTGAGTGGTAAGTCGGCGATTATTCTCGGGGTCATGCAAATGGTCCTCAAGGAAATCAGCCGCGTGGCCTTTTTCCGTCCCATCATCAGTGATCAGACCTTTGGCAAGGTTGATCATGACCTCAATCTGGTGTTGAAGTACTTCAACCTGGATCTCAACTACGAGGACACCTACGTCTACACCCTAAACGAGGCGCGCCAGCTGATCACCTCCGGCCAGGAAGAGATTCTGTACGAGAACATTCTCAAAAAATACAAAAACCTTGAAAATCAGTATGATTTTGTGCTCTGCGAAGGGTCTGCCTTCAAAGCCAAGGATCCGGCTTTTGAGTTTGATCTGAATGCCAACATTGCCACCAACCTGGGTGCCCCGGTATTGCTGGTTGCCTCAGGACGCGACAAGACCACCGATGAAATTTGCGCGCACACCGCCATCACCATTGATGCTCTGGAGGAAAAGGGACTTGATATTGCGGGCTGCATCATTAACCGCGCTCCGGAAACCTTCATGCGCGACACCGCCGCCAATCCCAAGTGCCGCGAGCAGTTCGGCCGCAGTTTCCCGCTCTATGTGATTCCTGAAAACAAGGAACTGGGTAACCCCACCATTGATGACGTCAGACGCTGGCTGGGCGCGGAAATTCTCTACGGCAAATCCAACATGCTCAATCTGGTTGACAAGTACCTGGTAGTGGCCATGCAGATCACCCACTTCCTGGATTACATCACCGAGGGCAGCCTGGTCATCACTCCTGGCGACCGTTCCGATATCATTATCGCCAGCCTGGCCAGCCGTATTTCTTCCGCCTACCCCAATATTTCCGGTATTCTGGTTACCGGCGGTCTGGAGATCAGTCCCAGCATACAGCGATTGATTCAGGGCTGGACAGGTATTCCGGTGCCGGTATTGTTTATCGAAACCAATACGTTTGAAACCGTGCAGCGGGTTAACGAGCTGTACGGCCGCATCGAGCCCACCGACACCAAGCGCATCGCCACCGCCATGGGCTGGTTTTTAAAATATGTGAATGTGGCTGAACTCACCAAACGTATCGTGGCCCGTCCTTCCAACAAGATGACCCCGCGTATGTTTGAGTATTCGTTGATGGAGAAGGCCGCTTCCAATCGGCAGCACATTGTTCTCCCCGAGGGCACCGGTAAACGTATTCTGCTGGCAACGGATATTATTCTTCGCCGCGGTATTGCCGATATCACCCTGCTCGGCCGCGAGGAGGAAATCCGCGGCAAGGCCTCCACGCTCGGCGTGAACCTTGATGGCGCGCAGATCATTGATCCGACCACCTCGAAATACTACGATGACTTTGTGCAGACCTATTTCGATATGCGTAAAAAGAAAGGCGTGGTCATGGATATGGCCCGCGACCGCATCGCCGATTCTACTTACTTCGGTACCATGATGGTGTTCAAGGGCATGGCCGACGGTATGGTTTCCGGCTCCGTGAACACCACCGCGCACACCATTCGTCCCGCCTTTGAGATCATCAAGACCAAACCGGGCTGCTCTGTTGTTTCCTCGATTTTCATCATGTGTCTGCAGTCCAAGATCCTGGCCTTTGGCGACTGCGCCGTCATGCCTGACCCGAATGCCACACAGCTGGCTGAAATCGCCATCAGCTCCGCTGAAACCGCCAAGATTTATGGTATCGAGCCGCGGGTGGCCCTGCTGAGTTATTCCACCGGTACCTCGGGTTCCGGCGAGGATGTGGATAAGGTTGTCGAGGCCACGGCCATTGCCAAGAAAGTGATGGCCGAGCGCGGTTTGAGTTTCCCGCTGGAAGGCCCGCTGCAGTATGACGCTGCCTTTGATCCCGAAGTTGCCCAGTTGAAGTTGCCTAATTCCGAGGTTGCCGGTAAGGCCACCGTGTTTGTGTTTCCGGATCTGAACACCGGAAACAACACTTACAAGGCTGTCCAGCGTGCTGCCAACGCCGTGGCCATGGGCCCCGTACTGCAGGGCCTCAATAAACCGGTCAACGATCTATCCCGTGGCTGCACGGTGCCGGATATTGTCGCCACCGTTGCCCTGACCGCCATCCAGGCGCAGGTTGCCAAGCAAAAATAACGAGAGAACAGGAAGTAAGGTATGAAATTTTTTATTATTAACTCTGGCAGTTCCTCGATCAAGTTTCAGGTGATCGAGATGAAGAGCGAAACCGTGCTTGCCACGGGCCTGGTGGAGCGGATTGGCGAGCCTGTCGGCCATCTGAAAAGCACCTTTATGCCCGGCACCGCCGAGGAGCGGGAGGTGGAGATCGAAGAGCCCATTCCCAATCATCATGCGGGCATGAAGCTGGTCATTGGTCAACTGACGGATCAGGACAAGGGTATTATCTGCGATGAGGCGGAAATTGCCGCTGTCGGCCACCGCGTGGTGCGTGGCGGCGAGGATTTCCACTCCTCCACCAAAATTACCCCTGAGGTGATGAAGG
>DAIODL010000039.1:0-12120 GCA_036746815.1 Desulfobulbus sp. | reverse complement strand
ACCATTATCGACGAGCTGCAAGAGAGGCGGTTTTCGCACCTGGTTCCCTGGTCCCGGGGGGTGGATACCCATCTTTTCCGGCCGCGTGAAGACCTGCGCCGGAATATTCAGGAACCTGTTCTGGTGTATATGGGAAGGGTGGCACCGGAAAAAAATCTTCCCGACTTTTTAAATCTGCAGGTGCCGGGAAAAAAATGGGTGATTGGCGATGGGCCCAGTCTGGAAACACTGCAAAAGAAGTATCCGGCGGTGCATTTCTGGGGGGCAAAACGAGGGGAGGATCTGGCCATGCACCTGGCCCAGGGCGATGTGTTTGTCTTTCCCAGCATCACAGACACCTTTGGGGTAGTGCTGCTGGAGGCGAATGCCTGCGGGGTGCCGGTGGCCGCCTATCCGGTGACCGGGCCCAAATATCTGATACAGGAAGGGATAAACGGTTCACTGCACGAGGACCTGGAAACCGCGGTGAGGCGGGCTCTCAAGATACCCAGAGAAAGCTGCCGCGACTTTGCCCTCACCTATTCCTGGGAGAGCTGCACCACACAGTTTTTCAATAACCTGGCGCTCAACAAACCGTTGACAGGCGAGACACATCCCGCGGCCAGCTGAGTACCTCGTTTTCCGTCACCAGGATATCCATGGGAATATCATGCGTAAGCGCCGGCAACTGCGCCACCACCTGCAAAGAATAGGCAACGCCTATGCGAAGAGCCTGAGGTGCCTCATTCATCAGAAACCGGTCATAATAGCCGCCCCCATAACCAAGGCGAAATCCTCGCCGGTCAAACACCACACCGGGAATAACGGCGACATCAATCTGATGAGGGGGAAAGAGCCGATCCGGTAGTAAAGAGGCTATGGGTTCCCGGATGCCTTTGTAGCCGGGCACAAGTTCGACCGCGGGTGTCATGATATGCACCGGCCGCATGCTGACCGTTTCAGGCTCGGTCAATGGCACACTCACCAGTTTTCCCTGTTTGAGCAGATAGTCAATGAACGTACGGGTGACCACTTCACTGCGAAAGTCACAGTACACAAAAAACGAATAACTCTCCTGCACCTGGAACAGTGTGCGGAGACGTTCCTTGATCTGCTCGCTGTAAAGGGCACGTTTTTCGATACTCAGCTCAGCGCGCTGGCTGAGTATGTCTTGACGCAGACGTGCGCGTACTGCCTGGGGAGAATCCATAAGAGGGACACCGTATCCGTTCTATACAAAAAGGGCGGCATCCACAGGGATACCGCCCCAAAAAACAGCCGCCAACAAAAGCGTCCGCCAGATTACATTGGCAGTAACAGTTTATTGGTATCCTCGTTCCAGGTGACAACCAGATACCAGATGGTCATGCACAAGGCGATCAATCCCAGGGTATAGCCGTATCCCAATACATCGGGCAGATAAATCTTATAGCCAAGATAGCCTTTGCCTTCAATATTATAAGCCTTGAACCAGGCATTCATCAGAGAGTTGGCAAGACCAAAGAAGGGTACCACCAGCCACAGTTTGATCTGGCCCTCACCCACACGCCATAGAGTACCGGAACCACAACCACCGGCAAGCATGGCGCCCACACCAAAGATAAAACCACCAACAACACCGCCCCAGCCAAAGGTGCCGCGGACATAGTTCATGGGATCAAGCACCGGATCCCCGCCAATGCGTCCAGGAACACCATATTTCAAAACCGCAGCGCCATGGCCACAATAAGGATGGAAAGAGCCACAGATTTGGCCAGTGTGCAGTCACCGGTCATGTGCGGTTCGCGAAAACCCTGCACCATGCACCAGCGGCCGCGTTGCATCGCATAGCCAAGACCAGCCGCAATCAGCACCACACCAGGGAGTGTGTTAATATAATCAGTGGCTTCATCGCCATCATAAGCCGCATAATAATGTGCGGCCCACACCAGCAGAACCAGTCCGGCCACACCAAAAATAGCCTGAATAAATGCGGGGATTTCCAGAGTCCAGGAACCGCCGCTGCCCCAGGAGACGTATTCCATCTCTTTATAAATGAGCCACAGGCCGAAAATAACGCCCGGCACCAAGCCAACCCACATGGCAAAACCATTGGCAGCCAGGTTACCGATGGCGTTATACATACCACCCACGTTACAGCCACCGGCTAAAGCGGCACCGATACCCATGAGAATACCGGCAATGATAGCCTTGACATACTCACGGATGGGTGGGAAGCGGAAAGCAAACTGGCCGCCGAGACAGGCGGAGATAAACGCGCCACCCACAAATCCCAGACCAATGACCGATCCACTGTCAAACCAGATGGAATGTTTCAGGACCATTTCGCCATCGTCCATAATACCTACGATTTCCCCAAGATGGCCTTTGTAGATCCCCGCAGACCAGAGAATCCAGTCTGCCCAGTTGCGTACAGCGCCAACCGCACCCCAGGGACGCCACCATGCCATAATCAAAATACTCAGCAGGGCGACAATAACCCCGGTCATGGTGGCATTCCATTCATCCCGACAGAGTATTTTGTACAACTCCTTGATTTTTTGCCAAAATACTTTCATGCCTGCACCGCCTCCTTATCCCGAATTTGATAACAATCAGCCTCTCGCCTCTTCCTAACTAAGGAAAATTTTGCCCGAATTATGGCAAAATACCTGTGCTGCCCTCATTTGTCAACAATAGGTATATTCCATTCTATATACAATTAACACATTGTTATAACAAAATATTTTAATGAAGTTGCCCTCATTTATGAATCATTATTCAACACTGTTTCCAACTTGACAGAGAACCTTTTAATCTTTACACTGAGCTGTCATATTTTTTGTCATGGGGCCTTTTTACAAAGCATTTGCAAGGAGAAAAACACTATGAGTGATGTAAAAGTAGCACCCGAAGGTCTGGAAGTTGCCTCTGTTCTGGATGCTCGTGGTTTGAGCTGCCCGATGCCTTTACTGCGTACCAAAAAGGAAATCGGTAAAATCGGTTCTGGCCAAATTCTCCAAATTCAAGGGACTGATCCTGGTTCCCGGAATGATATCCCCGGTTGGTGCGCCCGTGCCGGCCATGAATACCTGGGTGAGAAGGAAGAGTCTGGTTACATGAGCTTTTTTGTCAAAAAAGGATGAGTCGTTCTGACTCTTAAAGGAGGATATAGCTCATGGCTGCTGATCCGAATAAACTTGGTATTTTCGTTACCTCACCCCAGCATATGAAACACATCCTGGGGATTGCCAAGGCTGCGGTTAAAGCCGGGAAAAAAGTAATGGTTTTCTTTACTTATAAATCCGTGCATTTAACCAAAAATCCGCTCTTTCTTGAATTGACGCAACTCTGCGCCGCTGAAGACGTTGCCATCTGTGCGGACAGTTATATCTGTGAAGGATATGACAACGTTCTCGACATCCCTCAGGGTCTGACCGAAAAACAAATGCGGACTCAGGCTTTCCACGGCGCCATTCTCGATGAATGCGGCAAGTACATTGTCATGTAAGGAGCTCTGGATATGGAATCTTTAAAAGTATACATTTTGATCGCCAACCGGGTGTACTATGACGGTATCCGTTCCGGTCTGGGTCTTGCTGTTGAAAACCATTACGCTTTCCCGGTTATCATGAACGGTGAATTCCCCCGTTTTTCCAACTATATGTCGGAAAATATCGCCTGGATCGGTGATATGGAAGGTAAGGTCTACAGCTGTGGAGCCGAAGCTCCCACGGATCTGCCTGAAGGAACCGAAATAACCAACATCTCTCTGGAAGAGTTGGGTGAGGCCATGCGCGAGGCAGACTTCATTATTCCCTATGGTCTTCCTAAACAATCCCACGAGCCCCCTGCAGCCTGCAGTGAATAAGGAGAGAACGCTATGAAAATTCTCCAGGTTTATCGGTCAGTGCCCACCGACGATGTGAAAACACTGGTGTCAATTCTCAATCGTGACCGTGATGCTGATGAGTTCAAGCTGTACGAAGGTGATCCGAATTATGATATTCTGGTCGAAAAAATCTTCGCCGCTGATAAAACCGTCTGCTGGTGGTAATTTCCGAACTGTTGTAAGTAAAAAAACCCCCATAACCTTGAAAAGGTTATGGGGGTTTTTTTTATTCTTCGATTGAACCAGAATTTTCTTTCTTTTATTTCCCGCTTTTTATAATAAACTCCATCACCTGATCATGAAAATAGGGGCGAAAATGGCGAATAGCCAAATTTTCTCTGGTGGGATGAATGCGGTTTGTTAACAAAACCACCATCACCTCTTTTTCCGGATCCATCCACAGCGAAGTCCCACTGAATCCCAGATGCCCAACACTTGCCGGGGAAAAATAATGGCCACTGCTGGAAGCACCAGGTGTGGGCCTGTCAAAACCAAGAGCCCAAGTGGATCCCTTCATATGGAAAGTAAGCGCATATTGCAGGAGAGAAGCATCAAAGGCCGGGAAACTGACCCTCCCTTTCCAGAGGTCAAGCAGAAGCTCTCCCACCTGCAGGACAGCCTTTGCCGTGCCAAATAAACCTGCATGCCCGGCCACACCGCCCATCAACCAGCTATGCTCGTCATGCACCTCTCCCTGTAAAATTTTCCCACGCCAGGGACAATCTTCGGTGGCTGCAATATCTGCCCTATTCACATCCTGCTTTTTATTCACAGGAAGAAAAAGAAGCTCCTTAGCAATTCCCAATGGACCGGCTATCTGCTCTCTGAAAAGCTGATTTAATGGTTTTTCTGTTCTTTTTTCTATCTCTTTCCCCAAAAGGATAAAGCCAAGATCACTGTATAAAGATTTTGTTCCCGTTGGATATTGAAGAGGTTCATTAAGGATGCACTGGACTAATGTACTCGTATTCTCTGGTGCCTGAATCGGTGCAAAATTTTGATAATAAGGCTGATAACCTGGCAAGCCTGAACAATGCTGGAGAAGGTGAACAAAGGTGACAGAGGCCTTATCTGGTGGATATGATACACCTAAGGGTTCCTGCCAGCCTATTTTTTTCTGATCAATACAGTGCAGGGCACAAAGCACCGTGACCAGAGGTTTGGTTAGAGAAGCCAGATCAAAAAGAGTGGAAAAATGAACAGGAAGTCCCTGCTCATCAAAACGCGTTACCCCTTGAGTGGAAAAAAAGTTTATCCATTTATTTTTACGATATAATCCAACAGCAACAGCTGCGGCACTAAAAACCCTGTCTGTATACCCCTGTTCAAGGGTATTGTTTAATATTTTATCTAGTTGATTTTCCATAACTTACAACACTGTCAATTTAAATAAATTATTTGAAATTTCGTTCTTTTTCGATTATTCTTATCTACTTTAATTATGTGGAAAAGATTGTTGAAAATCTGTGTGTACATCGTCGAAAAAAAAAGGTTTGTCTCTTCCTTCCGCTTTTCACCATTTGTTTCCCCTGTGACAAACACTTTTCTTCACTAAAAAAAATCAATAAAAACAGTTTATTATTATCTTTTTCCACAAACAAACAGGGCTAATAAATCCAATAAATTTTTTTATAAATAAAGGAAAATTATTATGGGATTTCAGTTTACGGTCAATCGTGACGATCTTTTACGCTGTATCAGTGCTCAGCAGAATATTACCAGTAAGAAAGGCACGTTGGCTATCCTTTCCAATGTTCTGTTGGAAGTGAATCAGGATCGTATAGTCCTTACCGGCACGGATATGGAAATAGGTTTAAAACAGACCGTACCTGCCGAAGTTATCAATGAGGGCACTCTGACCCTGCCAGCTAAGAAACTGTTTGAGATTACCCGTGAGTCTGGAGTTTCTTCTCTTACTTTTGTGGAACAGGAAAACAACTGGGTTGAAATTACAGTCGGCCCCAGTGTGTATCGCCTCGCCGGTATGGTGGCTGATGAGTTTCCCCAGTTTCCCGAATACGATGAAAAAAGCATGATCACCATGGAAAGTGATATCATGGTGGACCTGGTTGATAAAACCATCTTTTCCATTGCCCAGGACAAGGAAAATATGTTCACCCTGACTGCGGCCTTGCTGCAGAAGGTACAGAACGAAAATCAAACCTCGCTGAAAATGATAACCTCCGATGGGCACCGGCTCACCATCATGCAGAAGGATGTTGATGCCGCTCTTGCAGCCCTTCCCTTGAATGCAACCACCCTTATTCCCCGCCGCGGAGTGCAGGAAATTCGCAAATTCTGTGAGAACAGAAACAGTTTTGCCTTTGGGGTGGAAGAGAAGCAGGCTGTATTTAAAAGTGATGATTCTCTTCTTATTATCCGCCTTATGGAAGGTGATTTCCCTGATTTTCAGGGATTACTCAATACCCTGAAAAAAGATAACTCCATAGAGATTGATCGAAACCGGTTTCTGGAGAGTTTAAAGCGTATCAATCTTTTTACCGAGGATCTCTTTCACGCCATCAAAATGGAGGTGGCAGGTGATAAGATGGTGCTCACTTCACAAAATGCGGATTTTGGATCAGCAAAGGATGAGTTTACGGTCAACTACTCCGGCGAGCCACTTTCTTTAGGTTTCAACTGCCGCTATTTCATAGAAACCCTGCAGGTAATGGAAGGACAGACCATTCTCGCCAGTATCAACAACCAGGAAAGTCCCTGTATGGTCACATCTGCAGATGATCCTGGTTTTTTAAGCGTAATTATGCCGATGAAGTTATAATTGCGTGATATATAAATAGATTTTTAATTTTACAGTAAGGAAATACAATTGAGTGATTTAGAAGATACGTCCTATGGTGCGGAACAGATCAAGGTGCTGGATGGGCTGGAAGCTGTTCGTAAAAGACCATCCATGTATATTGGCAATACCAGTATCGAAGGATTACATCATCTTATTTATGAGGTGGTCGATAACTCCATAGATGAAGCTCTGGCTGGTTACTGTTCGCAGATCAGTATCGTTATTCATCAGGATAACTCGGTGACCGTTGAAGATAACGGCCGTGGTATCCCGGTGGACATGCACCCCACTGAAAAAATTTCCGCCCTGGAACTGGTCATGACTACGCTGCACGCAGGCGGTAAGTTTGATCATTCCACCTATAAGGTATCTGGTGGTCTGCATGGTGTGGGTGTTTCTGTTGTTAATGCTTTGAGTACAACTGCAATAGCTGAGGTAAAGCGAAACGGCAAAATCTACAAACAGACCTATGCCTACGGTAATCCAACCAGTGGGCTTGAAGTCATCGGCAGTAGTGAGGAAACCGGCACCAGTATCTATTTCAAACCAGATCCGGAAATTTTCACAGAAACCACGGTCTTTCAATATGAGATCGTTAAAACCAGAATGAGGGAACTGGCTTTTCTTAATAAAAACATTCGCATTCTCCTGAAAGATGAGCGGGATGGGGCTGAAGATGTTTTTCATTACGAGGGCGGTATCGTTTCCTATGTGGAATACCTGAACCGCAACCGTAACTGCATTCATCCCACCCCTATTTTTATTACAGGAGAGCGGGAGAATGTGCAGGTGGATATATGCCTGCAGTATTTTGATGGATATTCGGAACTGCTTTTTTCCTTTGTGAATAACATTCACACCAAAGAAGGAGGTTCCCATGTGGCCGGTTTCCGGGCCGCGCTCACCAAATGCATCAACCGTTATGCCGGCGACGATGTTGTTCCCAAAAATCTGAAGGAAAAACTAGGCGGTGATGATGTCCGCGAGGGCCTTGCCTGCATTATTTCCGTGCGTGTACCTAATCCGCAGTTTGAAGGTCAGACCAAAACCAAGCTGGGTAACTCTGAGGTTAAGTCTATTGTTGAATCCCTGTGCACGGAAAAACTGGGAGCCTATCTGGAGCAAAATCCTGCTGTGGCCAAAGCTATTCTCAATAAAGCTGTAGAAGCAGCCCGGGCGCGTGATGCGGCCCGCAAGGCCCGCGATCTTTCCCGGAAAAAAGGTAATCTTTCCGTAATGATGGCAGGAAAACTTGCTGAATGTCAGAGCAAGAATCCTGAAGAACGGGAGCTTTTTATCGTTGAGGGTGATTCGGCCGGTGGTTCCGCTAAACAGGGACGTGACCGGACCATTCAGGCGATTCTGCCCCTGCGCGGCAAAATTATGAATGTGGAGAAGGCACGTTTTGATAAAATTTTGGGCTCCGAGGAGATTAAACAATTAATTGCCTCATTGGGAACCGGTATAGGGAGTGAGGAGTTTGATCTGGAGAAACTCCGCTATCACAAGATCATTATCATGACCGATGCCGATGTTGATGGCGCGCATATCCGCACTCTGCTGCTCACCTTCTTTTACCGCCAAATGCTGCCTCTGGTTGAGCAGGGGCATGTGTATATCGGTCAGCCGCCGTTGTACCGGTTGGGCAAGGGGAAGAAAGAGCAGTATTTCGTCAATGACGAGGAGCTCAACGCCTACCTGTATGCGCAGGCCAGTCAGATTTTACGGCTGCGTACCCAGGATGAGCAGGAGATAAGCGAAGAGGATATGGTTGGGCTTCTTCGAAAACTCTCCGCCTTTGAGCGGGTACTCCGTCATCTGGAACGGCTGAATATCCAGGAAGATATGGTCAGATTCCTCCTTGAACATGGCGTGCACACAGCCTCCCAGTTCGAGGACCGGGAATTTGTCGCCCAATTGGCGGCTGGTCTTGTGGACAAGGCCTCGCATATTGGCGAGCTGCGTACCTGCGCCTGGCGTCAGGCCTGTTTTGAATTTGAGGTCACCTTTGCCGGTCATTCCCATATGACAGCGATTTTTGGACCCAATATTCCACTCATACCCGAGTACCGGCATGCGCTTGATCTGTATAAAACCCTGCAACCTTACCTGAATGGAACCTTTACCGTTATTCGTCTTGGTGCTGTTCCTGGTCAGGAAACCCGTATTCCTGTGGATAACTGGCACCGGTTAATTGAGGTGGTCCGGGACGAAACCTTCAAGGGATCACATCTGCAGCGCTATAAGGGTTTGGGTGAGATGAATCCTGAGCAGTTGTGGGAAACCACGATGAATCCTGCCAACCGTACCTTGATTCAGGTGAAGCTCGAAGATTTGGAAAATACCGATGATATGTTCACAACGCTTATGGGAGACAAGGTGGAGCCGCGGCGTGATTTTATTCACAATCACGCCCTGGAAGTGGCTGACCTCGATATCTGAGCAGGTTGTTCTTATTCAGATTTCTTCATCCTTTATTTAAGCGAGTTACTTAGGAAATATTATGTCGCAACAAGCTACAGAAGAACCGCAACAACCCACCATTGCCATTTCCAGAGAGCTGCGCAAGTCGTATCTGGAATACGCCATGTCCGTCATTATCGGACGTGCACTGCCCGACGTGCGCGACGGTCTTAAACCCGTGCACCGGCGCACCTTGTTTGCAATGCGCGAGCTGGGCAACACTTTTAACCGTCCCTATATCAAATCCGCCCGTATCGTCGGTGATGTAATTGGTAAATTTCATCCCCATGGTGATACTGCTGCCTACGACACCCTGGTACGTATGGCCCAGGATTTTTCCATGCGGTATCCGCTGGTGGATGGCCAGGGTAACTTTGGTTCCATGGATGGGGATTCCGCTGCTGCCATGCGGTACACGGAAGCGCGCATGACCAGGCTTGACCAGGAGCTGGTGGCGGATCTGGAGAAAGATACTGTTGATTTTGTCCCCAACTACGATAATTCCCTGCAGGAACCCTCGGTTCTGCCTTCCAAAATTCCCAATCTGCTGATTAACGGTTCCGAGGGAATTGCGGTGGGTATGGCCACCAAGATCCCGCCGCACAATATAACAGAGGTGCTGGGTGGACTGATCGCGCTTATTGAAAATCCGGACATCACGGTGCACGAATTAATGCAGATTATCACCGGTCCGGATTTTCCCACCGGTGGTTTTATCTGCGGACAGGCGGGCATTCGCGAGGCCTATGAAACCGGGCGCGGTGTGGTGCTTATCCGCTCCAAGACGCATGTGGAGGAACGGGGAGCGCATGGTGGGGAATCGATCATTATCACGGAAATCCCTTACCAGCAGAACAAGGCGGCGCTGGTGGAAAAGATTGCCTTGATGATGCGGGAAAAACGCATCACCTCTATTAGTGAAATCCGCGACGAATCAGACCGGCACGGCGTGCGCATCGTGCTTGAACTGCGTAAGGATGAAATCCCGGACATCGTCATCAATCAATTGTACAAGATGACGCCCCTGCAGCGGAGTTTCGGCATTATTTTCCTGTGCATCGTCAATAACAAACCGGAGGTGCTCAATCTCAAACAGATCCTGCAGCATTTCCTCGCCCACCGCAAAACCGTGGTGTACCGGCGCACTGCCTTTGAGCTGCGCAAGGCCGAGGAACGTGCCCATATACTGGAAGGCCTCAAGATCGCCATTACCAACCTGGACGCGGTGGTGGCGTTGATCAGGAGTTCAGCCAATCCGGAAACCGCCAAACAGGGATTGATACAGCGTTTTGAGTTAAGCGAAATTCAGGCGCAGACCATCCTTGATATGCGCCTGCAACGGCTCACCGGGCTTGAACGGGACAAAATTATCAGTGATTACAATGAGATTTTGGAGAAAATCGCCTGGTTGAAAAAGGTACTTGCCGATGACAAGCTGGTGGTGCAGATTATCCGCGAAGAGTTTGAGACTATCCTCAACGACTATGGGGATGTACGGCGTACCGAAATCATCGACGCGCCCGATGAGATTCTGCCTGAGGATCTGATCACGCCTGAGGAAATGGTGGTGACCGTCTCCCACGACGGCTACATCAAACGCAATCCTCTGACCCTGTACCGGGCGCAGCGCCGCGGCGGCAAAGGTGTGACCGGTATGGTGACTCTGGAAGATGATTTCGTGACCAGCCTCTACACCGCTTCCTCTCTTGATACTTTCCTTTTTTTCACCAACCGCGGACGCGTGTTCTGGCGCAAGGTGTACGAACTGCCACTGGCCGGACGCACTGCCCGGGGCAAGGCGGTGGTGAATCTGCTGGAACTGGGTGAAGGTGAGAAGGTGGCGGCCATCCTGCCGGTTGCGGATCTGGCCAATATTGATGATTCGGTTTCCGTTTTGACGGTCACCAAGCTTGGGCGGGTCAAAAAGACCTTTATTTCCGAATATAAGAGGCCGGTTCGCAAAGGAAAATTCGGGCTCACCATCCGCGAGGACGATGAAATTCTCTCCGCTGCCATTACCAGCGGTGATGATGAAATTTTCCTGGTCACCAAAAATGGTCTATCCATCCATTTCCATGAGTCAGACGTGCGCGCCATGGGCCGTCTGGCTGCCGGTGTCAAGGGTATCACCCTGGGTGACGATGACGAGGTGGTGGGCATGGCCATTCCCCAACCCGGCGACTCCATCCTCACGGTTACGGAAAACGGTTATGGCAAACGTACCGCAGTTTCCGAATACCGGCTGCAGAGCCGGGGCGGCAAGGGATTGTTCACCATCAAGACCAGCGAACGCAACGGCTTTGTGGTAGGGGTTTTGCCGGTTATGGATGAGGATCAGGTGATGCTTATGGCTAATTCCGGAAAAATCATCCGTATGCCCATGGATTCCGTACGGCTGATTGGCCGCAATACCCAGGGTGTGTGTTTGATCAACCTGGCCGAGGATGAGCGCGTGGTGGATATGTCCATCCTTGCCCGTGAAGAAGCCGTGGATGACGAAACAGACCTTGAGGGCGATACAACCGAGGGAACGGATGAAGATTGATACTGTTGCGGTAATCGGTGCCGGCAGCTGGGGCACGGCCCTGGCGTTGCTGCTGGGACGCAAGGGAGTGCATGTAACCCTGTGGGACAAGGACAGCGAGCATATTCATCGTCTGGAGCTGGACCGGGAAAACAAGCGCTATCAGGCCGGGCACCCTTTTCCCGACACCATCAGTGTCACCAATGATCTCGCTACCGCTGTGCGGGGCGCGCAATGTGTGGTCATGGCGGTGCCATCCCATGGGTACAGGGATGTGTACCGCCAGCTGCTGCCTTCGCTTCCGGAAAATGGCCTGTTGGTGTCTGTGGTCAAGGGAATCGAGATTGCCAGCGGTGAAACCATGACCGGGATCATGGAAGAAGAAACACCACCAGGACGCAAACTTCGCTTGGGGGTGCTCAGTGGCCCCAGTTTTGCCGCCGAGGTGGCTAACCGGCAGCCAACGGCAGTGACCGTGGC
>DAIODL010000038.1:0-12568 GCA_036746815.1 Desulfobulbus sp. | reverse complement strand
CAGCTGGGGCAACGCATTTGATCTCCTTCGTCTGTTGCAGTGCAGGAAAGGGGGTAGCAGGGGATCGCTTTACAGACACAGCTCGCGGATATCCTGCCAGCTTTGCACCTCGGTCAGATGATGGCGGCCACGGTTCCAGGGCTGACTGAACACCAGGGCGCGCATCCCTGCATCGTGCACCTGCTGGCAGGTGGTTGCCCGGTCGTCCACAAAGGTTGTCAGGCCCAGCGACTGGATATGGCGGACCTTGTCATCATGATCGCCCATGGCCACCACCCGCATCCGCTCATAGACATCCAGGGGAAACATGGCGCGCAGCCATTGATGCACCGGATCTCCCTGTGGACGCGCAGTCACGATGGTGACAGGAGCGAGCTCACTGAGGGTATTGATTACCTCCACGGCTCCGGGCATGGGCAAGAGCCCGGTGCCCAGGGAGTCCCGGAGAATTTCCATGAAGATTGATTCCGCTGTCTTCATGTTCATGTGCAGGCAGTGTTCCACCGTGAAATCAGTGATGTCGCTGGCACGAATCCCGCAGATATCATGCTCCTCGCAGGCGAGGCGGATGAAGACCTCCGCGGTATCGGCAATGACGCCGTCAAAATCAAACCCAATTTCCGCGGGGTTGATCTTGGACTGCACAAAGGAACTCATTTTTCTATTTTAGCGTCCTCAACAATAACGTTATAGGTGTAGCCGGCGCCAAAATCCCGATTGGCATGAAGCGTCCCGTCCACTGTAACAATAGAGCCCACCTCGGGAGTTTCCTGTGTGGTGACCACCAGGTCATGCTGATTTTTCAGAGGATTGCCGGTGCCATCCTGGATGTGGACCCAGTTTTTGCCCATGATCATCTTGGACACTTTCATGACCTTGCCGCGTACGCGCACGGTTTTGCCATCCAGTTCCCTGCCCTGATCAAAGCATTCGCCCACGGAATGGCTGTTCGCGCCGGTGGCCTTGTTCACGTTGATATCCGCTGACGGCACGATAGCTCCGGCGCTGCCGGTGGAGGCACCCATGCCCATCATGTCCCCATGACCAGCTTTCTGCTCACCCTTGACGGCGGCTGCGAAACCATCATCTTTCGGGGCATCTTTGGCAGCGTCTTTTGTGGCAGCAGTTTTCTCTGCGGCTTTGCCGTTTTCTTTCGTCAGGCCCGAGGAGAAAATGATGGTGGAGAAGGTTCGGTTCAAAGTCTTGGAGGTGAAGTTATGCATGGTCAGGCCCGGGGAGCAGTTGGCCTCTTCTCCGGTTTTGACCGTGGTTTCAGGAATGGCCACCCAGATTTTGCCCTTGTCGGAATCCACCAGCAGGTAGGTGTAACCATTGCTGTCCATGGTTTCCAGGATTTTGCCCTTGAGAGGCACGCCATCAAGCGAACTTTGTGCGTCAGAAGCCGGCGCGGTCGCCTCCGCCTGTGCGGCTGGGACTGGGGACTGTGCTGGAGTGGTGTCAGCTAAACTCAGAGCCGGTACTATCAGGGCGAGGGCAACTGCGGCGGAAATATATTTTTTCTTCAAAAAGAACATCATGTTAACTCCATGAGAATAGTCAGTTACATAGACGAAACAGCTCAAATAACCACGACGAACAATACAGTATTAAGGGAAGGGAGGAATTCTGTCAACCTCACAGCCCGTCAGGGAACAGCCGCTGCAGCAGCTCCCGGATGGCCTGGGCCCAGACCAGATAGCCATGGGTACTGAGGTGGACTTGATCATTCAGAAAACCTGGTTTGGTAATGGGCAGACAAAATTTCTGGAAGGGGGGCACCGTATCCAGGAAATGACAGTTTTCCGTGGCCTCCGCAGCCTCCGCCAGTTCTTCATTGACCTTGGTAATGTCCCGCAGCGCCGCCAGCGGCAAGGGCATCAGCGAACTGAGGATGATGGGAGCGTCCGGATAGCAGGCTCTGAGGCGCATGAGCATGGTGGTGAGCATGGCCGGGAAAATCATGAAGCCGGAGAGAAAATTGTTGGTGCCGGATTCAATGAGAATGGCATCCGGATCGTGGCAGGTCTCAAATTCATCCATGAGCCGGGAGGCAAGCTCTTCCGTCATTTCACCGGCCCGTCCCCGGTTAATGACTGCCACTTCCGGCAGCAGTGAGGCCCAGTCGCCCCATTCCACCAGTGAATCACCAAGCATCAGCAGTTGTCGCATGCAATATCCTCATTGAGCCCTTATCAGGCTTCTTGTGGTTGAGATTGGAGTACCACGCAGCCCATATTGGCCACCGTGACCTTTTCGCCGCAATGTACAGCATTCCCTTTGCCCGGGTCAACAAAGTCACGCGGTCCGGCGAGAGCGGTGTTGATGATGCGGACCCAGCACCGGTTCCGGGTGGGCTCGGGCACGGTAAAATTTGCGGAATCCTCGGGATGCCCATTGAGCATGATGAAAAAATCATCATCCTCGGGTGCCAGAGTCGCACCATTCAGCAGGAAAGCAAGCACATGACCCTCTGGCGACCAGTCAGGTTTTCCTGGTTGCAGGCCCTGCCAGGAAATATCCAGGTCGTGGTGCGAGGTATCTGCCGTCTCGGTCACGGGAAAAAAATTTTCGCGCCGGAAGATATGGTGCGTTTTGCGCAGTTCAATGAGCTTGCGGAAAAATCGCAACTGCTGGCTGTTTTTTTGCACCAGTGTCCAGTCCACCCAGCTCACATCGTTATCCTGGCACCAGGCATTGTTATTGCCCCGCTGGGTGCGTCCGAATTCATCGCCCGCCACCAGCATGGGCACCCCCTGGGAGAGCAGGAGGATAACCGCCATGGTCCGCAGACGGCGGCTGCGCAGGCGCAGGATATTTGTTTCTGTGGTGGCCCCTTCAGCGCCGCTGTTCCAGCTGGCGTTGTTATTGTCACCGTCCCGGTTGTCTTCGCCGTTGATCCGGTTATGTTTTTTATTATAGCTCACCAGGTCCGCGAGGGTGAAACCATCGTGGCTGGTAAGGAAGTTGATGGAATTGCTCGGACTGCGGCCGTTTGCCTGATAGAGGTCCGAGCTGCCGGCAATGCGGGTGGCCAGTGCCGGCACCGTGCCCGGCAGGCCACAGAGAAAGGCGCGTACGTCGTCACGGAAGCGTCCGTTCCATTCGGCCCAGCGCGAGTGGGGAGAAAAACTGCCCACCTGGTAGAGACCGGCGGCATCCCAGGCCTCGGCAATGATTTTGGTGGAGGCGAGCACCGGGTCCTCGGCAATCATCTCCACCACCGGCGGGTTGGCGAGTACATTGCCTTCGGAGTCGCGGCCCAGGATGGAGGCGAGATCGAAACGGAAGCCATCCACATGCATCTCCACCACCCACCAGCGCAGGGCATCCATGATCAGTTTACGCAGGATGGGATGATTGCAGTTGCAGGTGTTGCCGCAGCCGGAATAGTTGAGATAAGCCCGGGTGACGGGATCGAGCAGATAGTAGATGGTGTTGTCGATGCCGCGGAAACTGGTGGTGGGCCCATCGGCGCCACCCTCGGCGGTGTGGTTGTAGACAATGTCGAGAATGACTTCGATACCTGCCCGGTGCAGGGCCTTGACCATATCGCGAAATTCCCGGACAGGGGCATTGAGATCGCTGCTGTAGCTGGTCTTGGGGGCAAAAAAGGAAAGCGGGCTGTAGCCCCAGAAATTTTTCAGCGGCTCGCCGGTCTCGGGATTTTTGAAGGTGGGCTCGTTTTCATTGAACTCGGTGACCGGCATCAGCTCCACTGCGGTGACACCCAGCTGCTTGAGGTACTTGATTTTTTCGGTGATACCCTTGAAGGTGCCCGGATGGGCCACGCCGGAAGATGCAGCGCAGGTGAAGCCCCGCGTATGCAGCTCGTAGATGATTGAGTCGCGCAGGGGAATGCCCAACGGCCGGTCGTCTTCCCAGTCATAGTCGCGCATATCGAGCTGGCAGCACGGGGCTATGCCCAGTTCTGGCCGCGGCATGCCCCAGTCGGCCGATTTGATCTGCCGGGCATAGGGGTCGAGGAGGATGTGGTCCCGGACAAAGGCATGACCGGTGGTCGTCAGCGCATACGGCCCGTCGATGCGGTATCCATAGCGCAATGTGGACGGTGCCCCCCGCAGCAGGATGTGCCAGATGTCACCGGTTTTATGTGTTGCTGGGTCCAGAGGGATTTCCATGAGGCCCCGGGGGGAGCTATCCATGGCAATAACCAGGGACACGGCCGTTGCGTTGCGGGTGAAAAGGGCAAAATTGATACCCGCAGGCGTTATGATATTGCCCAGGGGCAGCGGCGAGCCCGGGTAAATTTGCAGAGAAGTTTTCATATTAAGTTGATAATAGTTCTCATTATGAATATAATTTTTTCATACAAACAGGATACAGAGTTGTTCCTTTTTTTGAAACTGTCACGGAGGTGAATATGGGATTATTCAACAAAATCATGATCTCTGGTATGCCGGCAATCGACTGGGAAATGACCCCGGAATACACCTTTGGCACCTTTGAAAGCTGGGGAGGTAAAGAGCGTATCCGTGATAACAGCGAGCGCATTTTTTACTTCTTCATTGACGCCTGGAACGCGGAACCGAAAGTCTGCCTTATGGAACGTGGCGTTAAATATGCACGCGTGGTGGCGGAAATTCTGGCACCGCCCGAGATGGTGCGCGAGTGTGTCCAGGAGCATGGTAAGGCAGCTTTATTTGAGCGGTCCTTTGCCATCAATGACAAGCTGAAAGCCTGGCTGAAAGCCAATGTGGTCGACACGGACGACCGTTCACGGGTGGTGTTGCTTGAGGAACCGGCCAGGGCGGAGCTTGGTCCCTCCGGTCTGCCGCCGCGTGCATCAGGGGCAGCGATGGCTGCGAATGTACAGCTGCCTGGGCGGCCTGGAGAAATCCTCAGTGAGGAGGAGATTGGAGCACTGGTCCATGCGTATAATTTTGCCGATCAGGAGCGCAATCCGGGTGGCGTTTTCGAGCATCACCTGGTGGACAACGGGGACAATCTTACGGTCACCGATATCCGAACCGGGCTGATGTGGCAGCGGGGCGGGATTGATATCATGAGCCACCGTTCCATGCGCCGGGCCATCGAGGCGCTCAATGCGGCCGGGTTTGCGGGTTATTCCGACTGGCGCCTGCCCACCATGGCCGAGGCTCTTTCCCTGCTGGAGCCGGTCAAAAGCGGAACAGATCAATATCTGCACCGCTGTTTTTCAGCGGAACAGCCTTTTGTTTTCGTCGATGCGGTGCGTAAACCGGGTGGGCAATGGTTTGTTGATTTCAAACAGGGCCGGGCTTTCTGGTCCTCCGGCACCATTCCGGGAGGTTTCGGGCGGTTGTGCCGCCGCGAATCTTGATTCATTCAGCACATTACCAGTAAGTATAAAAAAAGACGGTCTGCTTGTGGCAGACCGTCTTTTTTTATACTTACTGGCGGCTTGACTTTATGGGGTTGCCAGGGACAGATGCTCCACATGCTGCTGCGCAAAGCCGTATTCCACAAGTTTCGCCAGATCCCTCCACATGGATTCACTTCCCATGATGGATACGATAATGGAACGGCCGTTGCGGGTAAATTCGCCTACATAGGTCTGGCGGGCAGCCACGGTATAGCCGGTTTTGCCGCCGACAGCGCCATCAATGCGCCACAGTGCCCGATTATGGTTGCGCAGCCGTTTGCCGAAGGAGGTGGTGATGTACTGCTCCCGCACGCGGCGGGCAAAGTCCGGGTTCTGCATGGCAAAACGGAAAATGGTTGCCAGATCGCGGGCCGTGGTCTGCTGGCCGCCGGCAGTCAGGCCGGATGCCGTCTGACAGACCGTATTCTGGGCACCCCACATCCTGGCGGCCACGGTCATGAGCTGGGCAAAGCGCTCTTCCGTACCGCCTATTTTTTCGCCAAGGGCAACAGCAGCATCATTGGCCGAGGCCAATAGAACGGCGTTGAGCAGGTCATCCACCGAATACTGGCGTCCGGGAACGACGCCGATGCGGGAACTCGGCATGGATGCGGCATGGCGGCTGGCCTCGACTTCCTCGTCCTCGGGTAGCGATTTGATGGCCAGCATGGCGGTGACAATCTTGATGGTTGAGGCTGGCTGCCGGGGATTATCCGGCATCTTGGCAAACAGGGTGGCCCCGTTGTCCGCATCCATGACCATGGCGCTGCGGGCACTGATTTCACCAGCCATTCCCTCTGTCGGCAGCGCTGCGCTATTCTCTGCGGGCACGGGTGGTGGCAGTGGCCGGGCATGGACGTGGCGAAGTAACCGTCGATGGGAGACAACCCGTCTGCCCTGCGGCCGGTGGCGCAAGATGATGACTTTGGGCTGCTGCTTTTGCTGCTGGACAGCTTTTTTGGCTGGATGCGTCGTTTTTCTGGCTGGTGCGACGCTACGCGCGGGCTTGACCGGCTTGGTATGTGACGGTGCCGTCTTTGCCTGAACCTTTGGCTTTTTGGCCTTCGGAGAGGGGACAACCTTGACCGTTTTATGGTGTTCCTCCCGATGCGTTTTGGCCTGCACAGAAGGGAGAAACAGCACAAAAGAACAAATCAGCAGAAACGGCAGAACAAAGAAAGAACGTTGCATGAGGTGTGCATGGGAAAAAATAATAAAAAGTTCAAATAAACAAATTTATTGTCCTTCTGCGGCCGTGTCAAGCATATTGCCCGTTTTCTTTGAAAACAGCCTCTGCTTATGGTAAAAGATGCCGTCTACATGTCATTTTATCACGTCTCTTCGGTGCGGAGATGCAGTTCAATGTGTCTTGCGCAGGGATCAATACCTTGTGAGACAGGATGATACGTGCTTTGACCTGTGTAGAGAGTCTTATTTTATGCTGCCCGTCAGTGGCTGGTACACGGATTGGGAGGAATTATAGAGATGCAATCAGAGCCAATAGAACGCGATCAGGAAACAAGGGAAGCGGTTATCACCGAGCAGGAGCAAACGGATCATCTTCCAGCTATCCAGGAAAATCCGGAAACCTTGAATGACCTGATCGATATCAGCTGTCGGAAATTCAGGGATTATCCAGCCATTGGTATGGCCATGGAAGAGCCGCTCAGCTACAAGGCTCTGCACGAGCGGATTTTGTCTCTGTCCGCTTATTTACGCAAACTGGGGGTAAAGGCAGGAGACCGGGTAGCCCTTCTGGGAGAAAATTCCCATAACTGGGGCACTGTGTATATGGCGGTGGTCCGGCTGGGTGCTTCCATTGTACCCATTTTTCCGGACCTGCCAGATGCGGATGTGCATCATATTCTTGGGGAGATGCAGTGTCGGTTTATTTTCATAACTCAGCGTCAGCTTGAAAAAATTTACGATTTTAAAAAACAGCTCACCCATGTGATCACCCTGGACGATTATCACGATGAGACCGGGTTGATCAAAACCCAGACGTTCAGCGATTTTCTGGCCGCTGCTCTGGCTGAATTTGGTGACCAGGCCCGTGACGAGCTGCTTGAATTCCCCAGGGTGTCGACCGATACCCTGTCCACCATTCTTTATACCTCAGGTACTTCCGGCTTTTCCAAGGCGGTGCTGCTCAGCCATGGGAATCTCTGCGCCGACGCACTGTCCGCCTCTCATGTTTTGCAGGCATTGGCACCGGGCTGGGTTTTTGTATCGGTGTTGCCCATTTCCCATACCTACGAATTTACGGTGGGTTTTCTCCTGCCCCTGCTGAAGGGATGCCGGGTCGCCTATGCCGGTAAAACGCCCACGCCCGCCATTCTGCAGCGCGTGTGCGCTGCAGAGAAGCCGCATGTAATGCTGGTTGTGCCCCTGATTATTGAAAAAATTTTCAAAAAACGGGTTCTGCCTTCTGTTGAGCAAAATAAGGTGTTGAATTTTTTCTGCCGCTTCAGCCTGGGCAGAAAAGCGATTTACCGCAAAATCGGCAGCAAGTTGATGTCCTTTTTCGGAGGGCGGCTGCGGGTGATGGGCATCGGTGGTGCGGCGCTAAGTCCTGATGTGGAGAGTTTCCTGCGCGAGGCCAAGGTGCCTTTTATCGTTGGCTATGGCCTGACCGAGGCTGCACCTCTCCTGGCGGGTGGCCCGTATGGTGACCCGACCATCCGTCTCGGTTCCGCAGGGAAGCCGGTGGACAGGGTGACCATTCGTATCGATGATCCGCATCCGGAAACCGGAGTGGGAGAGATCATGGCCCTGGGCAGAAATATTATGCAGGGCTACTACAACGATCCCGAGGGAACCCGGGAGGTTCTGTCGGAAGATGGCTGGCTGCGCACCGGTGATCTCGGCGTTTTTGACAGCGAGGGCAACCTGCATATCAAGGGACGTTCCAAATCGGTGATTGTGCTCTCCAATGGCGAGAATATTTATCCCGAGGTGATTGAACATAAACTTAATGCCTATCCCGTAGTGGCGGAATCGCTGGTGGTAGAAAACCGTGGCATTCTGGAAGCCTGGATTTATCCGGACTATGAGTTTATTGACAGTAAAACCGCGGGTCAGAACCGCACCCAGCAGCATCAGTATGTGATTGATGCGCTGGAGGAGATGCGGGTGGCCATCAATAAACAGGTGACCGTGTCCTCGCGTCTGGCGCGCGTGATGGAACGGCGCGAACCTTTTGTGAAAACAGCAACCCATAAAATCAAGCGGTATCTGTATTCCGCAGATACCATGTCACGCTAGGGCGTTATCCTGGCGTTCTGCCATTATCAATCCGAGGTAAGGGAAAAAGGAACGCATGAAGAAAAGAGTCATATCAATCGTTGCAGGCCTGCTGGCTATTGTCGTCCCTGCCTGGGGCGCCGGGTATAAGATTCCGGAGCAGTCCGTGAACTCCACGGCTCATGCCGGTGCGTATGTTGCCTACACACCTTCGGCTGACGCAGCCTATTATAACCCGGCCAACATGTCGTGGCTGGATAACCGGTGGATTCTGGAGGCGGACGCCATGCTGATCCATCTGGATTCCATCCATTACGAAGATGCCCGCAGTTCCAGCTATTCCGGGGATTCGACACGGGAGAATTTCTTCCTGCCTACTTTTTTTGCCGTCTCCCCTGACTATAATAACTTCCGTTTTGGCTTGTCACTCACCGCTCCCGGAGGGCTTTCCAAGCGTTGGGAAAATGCCTATCCCAGCACCTTTGCCCAGGAGTTTTCGCTGAAGATTTTTGAGGCCAATCCCACGGTATCCTATAAGTTCAATGATCGTTTTTCCCTGGGCGCTGGTGTCCGTGCGGTCTATGCGGATGGCACGGTCCGGAGCAGCGGAATGGTGAGCCGCTCCCCTCTGGCTACCGCTTCCCGGGATATGGACGGAACTGCCACTGCTTTTGGGTATAATCTGGCGGCAACCGTTCGTCCCGTCGACAATATGAATATCAGTGTCACCTACCGTTCCCGCGTGAAGCTGGATATTGATGGCACTGCTCATCTGGCCACCAGCCTGCCCGTGGGCGCACGTACCTACAACGGCGACACCAGTGTGGACATTCCTCTGCCTGCGGTTTTGTCGCTGGCGACTTCCTACACTTTTTTTGATCAGTTGACCGTGGAGCTGGAGTATGAGCGTACCTTCTGGTCCAGCTACGATAAACTTGATTTTTCCTATCCGACTGCCCTGAGCAATCCCATTCTTATCGCCGCCTTTGATACGGCCAAGGCCAAGAATTGGGAGGATACCAACACCTGGCGTCTGGGGGTCACCTATGACATGAAAAACAACTGGACGCTCATGGCTGGTGTTGCCTTGGATGAGACTCCGGCTCCAGCCAGTACGATCGGGTTTGAGCTGCCGGACTCCAACGCTGTTCTGTATTCAGTGGGTGTGCGTTACAAGATCAATGACAAGATGGACGTGGGCGCGGCTTATCTCTATGACCACAAAGAAGACCGGACCGTGAATAACGGTACCGTTGACGGCACCTTTGAGAATGCGGCCGCGCATCTGTTCACGGTGGGGCTTACGTACAAGCTGTAAGTTTTACGTAGCTGAAAAGATGTTTTGACAAGCCCGGCCTTGTGCCGGGCTTTTTTTATTCTGAATGCGTGACAGTGGGACGCGGATTTATCCCAGGAGCAGGTTGTTGGAAAACATGATGATCGGGTTGAGCAGCCAGCCGACAGCACCGGTATAGAAAAGCGCCAGAAGAATAAGAAAACCGAAAGGCTCAAGCCTTGCATATTTGATTGCAGTGTCCGGGGGCAGGAGTCCCATAACCACTCTTGAGACATCCAGGGGCGGGATGGGCAGGCAGTTGAACACGGCCAGCATGATGTTGATCCACACGCTGGCTGCCAGCATGTACACCAGGGTCTGCAGAAACCATATGGGCAGAAAGGTGAGATGGATGGCCAGATGCAGGAACGCCGCGCTGATGATGGCCAGAAGGACATTGGATACCGGGCCTGCCAGGGCCACCTTCATCATGTCGGTACGCGGATTCTTGAAATAGCGGGCATCTACCGGCACGGGTTTGGCCCAGCCGATTTTCATGATGATGAAAGCCAGTACACCGAGCACATCCAGGTGCTGCAGGGGATTGAGGGTGAGACGGCCGGCATTTTTGGCAGTGGGGTCGCCCAGCCGCCAGGCCACATAGCCATGCGCAACCTCATGCACAGTCAGGGAGAAGAGAAACGGCAGGCCCTGAATGAGCACCTGTCGCATGAAACTGTTGATATCAAAATTGAGCACCGGAAAAGACCTCCTTGCAAGGGTAGTATCCGTGAATTGCCAACACAATAAGGCCTGATACGGGAAAAGCGAGAAAAAAGGCGGGCGTTACGGGCGTTAAGCCTGCCCCTGCGGAAGGGGGGAGGTGCGGTCCAGTACTTCCAGTGCCTGTGTTGCATCCTTGATATCGCCGTCCAGCTGACGGTCAAAAAGTGCATCAAGTATAGTGCGGAACTGCGGCCCGGGTTTATAGCCCTGTTTCTTCAGGGTATCGCCGGACAACAGCGGTTTCATCGTGCGCAGCTGGGTAACGAACAGGGAGACGTTTTGCTTGATGTAGCGCTTGCGGGCAATCGTCATCACGTAGAGCCAGCCTTCAGGGGCGAGGTCAATGAGCAGCCGGTAGATCTGGCTCGGCGTCAGCGATGGCTGATGATACATCAGCAGTGCCGCCTGCTCGCCTTTAAGTTTTTGCTGCAGGAGGCGGTCGCGCTGTTTGCTGGAAAGGCCGAAACGCGTGCAGAATGCGTCCAGGTCTTTGGGCCGGGAACGGCTGAAAATGGCCAGCAGATATACCATCCACTGTTCCGCGGTTTCGGGCAGGTACAGCAGATGGTACCAGGCAAGGGCCTGATTGGCCTGGGTGAGATAATGGATGAAACGGCGGTCAATCTTCAAATTAGGTCGCAGATCTGGCCACAGCAGCGGAAACAGGTTGAAGGCAGCCATGCGCCGCAGGGCGGGGATGGGATTATTTTCTTCAAGAATCAACTGCAGCTCATGAAAGAGGTGCGGCGGCTCCATGCGGGCCAGCAGATTGATCTTCACCGTGTTTTTGATCAGCTTTTCTGTCAGCCGGGTGATGGTGAAATCCAGGCGGCTTTCAAAACGGATGGCGCGGAAGATACGGGTGGGGTCCTCAACAAAGCTCAGATTGTGCAGCACCTGGATGCGCCGTTCCTTGAGATCATTCTGGCCATTGAAATAATCAACCAGCACGCCGAACCGTTCCGGATTGAGATGGATGGCCATGGCATTGATGGTGAAATCGCGACGGTAGAGGTCGAGTTTGATGGAACTGAGTTCCACTCTAGGACGGGCGGCCGGATGGTCGTAATACTCCAGCCGCGCGGTGGCCACATCGATACGGCTCTTGTCGGGAAAGATGACCGTGGCGGTGCCGAATTTTTCGTGGGGATGCACCGAGCCCTGGCGTTTTTCCGCAAGATGCCTGGCGAAAAGGATACCGTCGCCCTCCACCACGATGTCGATGTCCGTGTTCTGGATCTGTAATAAGAGATCGCGCACAAAGCCGCCAGCCACATAAGCATTGCAGCCAAAGGCCTGCGCCGTTTCTCCGATTTCCCGCAGCAGCACGATGATGTCCCGGGGCAGCACCTTGGCCATGGATGTGGAAAGGTTGCGGGCCCGTTCGATGGAGGGGTGCTCGTCACTGCGCAGCAGGTCGCCGGGCAGGCGTTCGGGATCGTTGATGAGCAGGCCGATGAGGTCGGTGCGGGTGATGACGCCGACGATATTTTCTTCGCGCACCACGGGAATCAGCCGCTGTTTGTGGCCCACGATCAGATCCTGTACATCGGCCAGCGTGGCGTTGTCCGGCAGGGAGGCGACGTCTGTGGTCATGTATTCAGACACCTGCAGATCGCCCAGCTGGTGAAAAATAGCCTTTTCCACCACGGTGCGCGAGATCATGCCCAACAGGCCGCGGGGACGAAGATTGTTGTCCGCGCCATTATTTTCCCGCACCACCGGCAGTACGGTAACGTTGTAGCGGGTCATCAGACCGTTGGCCTGGGTGATCGTGACCTCCGGTGTCACCGTGATAACCGGGGCACTCATCATTTCCATGGCCACGGCCTTGGGATGAACGTGATTGTGCAGCACCTCCACCAGACGGTCTTCAGCTTCGGCCAGAGTGAGGTCACGGA
>DAIODL010000037.1:0-12826 GCA_036746815.1 Desulfobulbus sp. | reverse complement strand
TCCCACATACCGGTACGCGCAGGTTGTCCCTGTTGCTGTTTCCATGGCACCTGATGGGCAGGAAGTGTCCTGCGGCAAGTGTACATCGGGAGAATACTCATGAACAAGAGTGGCCCCTGCATGCGGAAAGCCGGTGAAGTATGCATCCCGGTGTTCCTCGTTCTCCTGGTCTGGACAGCCATTGCCCTCAGTGTGCAGGCCCTGCGCGGTGTTGCCATGCCAACCCCCTGGCAGACAACGGCACGGATGATCACCCTCCTCGAGGGTTCCCCCATTGCAGGGCACAGCCTGTACTGCCATATCAGGGAAAGTATGCTGCGCTGGCTCGCCGGATTTTCCATTGCTGCGGCATCAGGGCTGGTTTTCGGCCTGCTGGCGGGAAGCCTGCCCAGATTTTCCCAGGCAACCGCAGGCATTCCCCAGTTATTATTGATGATTCCCGGTCTAGCCTGGATTCCCGTGGCCATTCTTCTCTTTGGCATTGGTGAGGCGGCAACCATTTTCATGATTGCGATGGCCTCCTTTGCCCCGCTTGCTGTAAATGTCCGCGATGGTCTGCAGGGAGTAGATGGTGCGCTGCTGCGGGCTGCCCGTATGATGGGCGCCAGCCGGTGCACCCTTTTTTTCCAGGTGCTGCTCCCCGCAGCATTACCTGCATGCATAACCGGATTGCGCATCAGCCTGGGGACGGGATGGCGTGTGCTCGTGGCCGCAGAGATGGTCGTGGGAACGGGCACCGGGCTGGGCTATGCCATCATCGAGGCACGCTGGTCGCTTGATTACACCGCTGCTTTTGTCTGCATTGCTCTCATCTGCCTTATCGGTATCACGGTGGAACGGCTTATCCTGTATGGCCTGGAGCAGAAAACCATCGCCCGTTGGCATTTGTCCCCGGATACGCCATGATCCGCTTTGAACAGGTCAGCCTGACCTATACCAGGGGCAGGGAACAGCCACCGGTTCCGGTCCTGGCTGATATCAACCTGCATGTCCGGCAAGGGGAACTGGTCTGTATTCTCGGCACTTCCGGCTGTGGCAAAACCACACTGCTGAATCTGGCCGCCGGATTTCTCCACCCCACCACGGGACGGGTGCTATTTGCAGGCAAAACGGTCCAGGGTCCCGGACCGGAACGGGGCATGGTTTTCCAGGAGGCAACACTCTTTCCCTGGCTCACGGTTTCAGGAAACATCGCCTTTGCGCTGAAACAGCAGGGTATCAGAGGAAAGCAGCTTGAAGAGGCCATTGCTCATTATCTGGCCATGATGGACTTGAGGGACCACGCCAACGTCTTTCCCTGTGCACTTTCCGGCGGCATGCGCCAGCGAGTGGGTATTGCCCGGGTCTTGGCCATGGCATCCCCCCTCATGCTTATGGATGAACCCTTCAGCTCCCTGGATGCCCTGACCCGCGAACGGCTCCAGGATGAACTGCTCCATGTGCACCAGAACATGGGCAAAACAATGCTGTACGTGACCCACAGCGTCACAGAGGCCTCGTATCTGGCGGATCGTATCGTCATTATCCGCCATGGCCGCATCGTGTTGGATTGTCCCGTTCCTGCCCCCAAATCACGGAGACGCTCCTCCGGCAGAGCACTGGCGCTGCAGGAACAATTACGGGAACGCTTATCCTGTCCAAACAGCAACCTGCTTCCGTGAGTGTTTGTCACGCGTCAGGAACAAAACAAAAAAAGGAACAGAAAAAATCCATGAAAACATGCACTCAATTGCTCTGGCTCTCCCTTGTGGCCATCACACTGACACTTCTTTCGCAGGCGCCCATGGCGCATGCAGCGGATACCATCAGATTTGCTTATCAGGACCGCATCGGCAGTGTCTTGCCCATCATCGCCGTCAAGATGGGCTATTTTGCCGACCAGGGGATTAAAATCAAACCGCTTCGTTTCAGCAATGGTCCGGCCTGTGCGGAAGCCCTGTATTCCGGGGCAGCCGATATTGCAACCATGGGAGATACCGCCGCCATTATCGCGGTTGTCCGCGATGCTGATTTTCGTATCTTCGCCAGTCATGCGACCGGGGAATTCCGTCACCGTCTGATGGTCATGCAGGACGCGCCATGGACGAGTCTCGACGATCTCAAAGGAAAACGGCTGGCGGTGAAAAAGGGAACGTCAACCTATGGCGGGCTGCTGGCGGCTCTGGACCGTGCGCATATCGATCCATCGACCATACATATCCTTGATCTTTCCCCATCAACCATGATAACGGCGCTGCAGTCCCATTCCATCGACGCTTTTGCCGCAAGCGAACCAACACCATCGATTGCCGAAGAGCAAGGGGCCCGGCAGTTGCTTACGTTTGGCGGATTGCATAATCTCTACCCCATCCTCTTGCTGGGTCGGGGAAAATTTCTAGCGGAGCATGCTGCGGACATGGAACGATTCGTCACGGCACTGGCCAAAGCACAGGCCTATGCCACCACCCATCCCCGGGAAGTGGCCGCCCTCATGTCTGCTGAAACCGGCCTCTCTCCCCAATCGGCCCAATCCGCTATAGGACGCCATCAATACCGGTTACGCATGGATAAGGACATCATTGCAAGCCTGCAGAAGACTGCGGAATTTTTGAAAGCGCAAAAGGTGATCGGACAAACCCCGGATTGGAGCCATGCCATCGATAGCGCCATTGTGCACTGACGAGAGAGCTTCTCACATGTAAAAAATCCCTCCAGGAAAATAACCGGACTCCAGACCCGGGAGAGATGGCCTGTTATGGACTTTGTATTTTCGGCAACCGCCACGCGCATGACGATGTTGCCCCAAGGGCACCGGGCGGGCGGCGCGGGACGGTTGCCATGCTTTGCAGGCATGCTGGCCTTCCGGTCACACTCCCCCGGTGCGCTGTTCTTCCTTATAGGCCTGTCTGAGCATCCTGAAGAGTGAAAAAATCATCAGAAAAATAATCACCGAAAAAGGTGCTCCGGCGATGATCGCCGCCTTTTGCAGTGCCTGCAGTCCTCCGCTTATGAGGAGAACCAGAGCCAGCGAGCCGATACAGGCGCCCCAGACAAACTTCATCGTCGTACTGGGATTCATGGAGCCGCGAGCCATCTGCATGGCCACAAAAAAAGAAGCCGAATCAGACGAGGTGATCAGGAAGATGAGCAGATACACCAAAACGACATAACACATGACATTGCCAAACGTAAAACTCGACAGCAGAACAAAAATACCGCTGCCCATATCCGTCTGCAGCGCCTGAGCCATCGGGGCGGTACCGTTAATCTGTGCAAATTGCGCGGCACCGCCAACAATACTGAACCAGACCAGGGTCACGAGGGTGGGTACCAGCGCCACCCCAAGAATAAATTCGCGCAGCGTGCGCCCCTTGGAGATGCGGGCGACAAAACCGCCGCAATACGGTCCCCAGGAAATCCACCAGATCCAGTAGAACACGGTCCACCAGCTCAGCCAAGACGTCTTGTTATGGAAATCCGTCCAGAAGGTCGCATAGATAAAGTTGTTGATATAGCTTCCGGTTGTCTGCACCATGAGATTGAGCAGGTCGCTGGTCGGCCCCATGGACAGGACAAATACCCCCAAAAAAGCGGCGATATATATATTGATGGTACTGAGATACTTGATGCCTTTTTCGATCCCCGACATAACGGACAAAACGTAGCAGCAGACAAGAAAACCCATGAACACCATCATGCCCAAGGTGCCCAGGCCCGTACCGAAAATGTGTTTAATCCCGGCATTGATGCTTATGACACCCAGCCCAAAGGCGGTGCTGACACCAACGATAGTGGCAACGGCTGAAAGGAATTCGACAAAACGGCCCAGGGGACTGCCGATGATTTTATCGCCGAAAAGCCCATACAACGAGATGGAAACTGTCATGGGTTTGCCCTGCCGATAGGACGGAAAGGCTATGGCCAGTCCCACCAGGGCAAAAATGGCCCAGGCATGCAGCCCCCAGTGCATGACGCTGATTTGCAGGGCCACCGGCATAGCTGCCGGTGTCTGTGATGTGGCAAGATAAGGGGTATTCATATAGTGGAGCACTGGTTCAGCTACCGCCCAAAAAGCGCATCCCACCCCAATCCCGCAGCTGAACAGCATGGTAAACCAGGAAAAAGAGCTGAATTCTGGTTTATCCTCCGCCTTCCCCAGCTTCAAATCCCCGTAGTGACTGAAGGCAATATACAGACAGACCCCCAGATAAATGGCGATGGAGAGCAGAAAATACCAGTTCAAATTCGCGGTGATCACCTTCTGCAGGCTGGAGAGCACCCGGTCAAGCCTGGCCGGAGCCACCAGACCGAACAGGATAACGGCAAAAATAATGGCGCCGGTCGACCAGGCGGGAACCGGATCCGTTTCTCCAAGATAATTTTTAAAAAAGCCTCGTGCCGCAGGGAACGCAACTGTCCCAGGTAACTTTTCCATTTTCTTTGCAAATGCCATACTGACCTCTTCTTACAGACAACAACGACCATACGTTCCGCAGAGAATCGCCTGGATGACTCCAGACTCAGAGCCTTTCCTTGCTCTCATTTCACTTTGCGCGTACGTGGTGGCATAGTACACAACAACCATACCAGGAAGCATTTATTTTTTTTGCAGGAAAATAAGGAGGTTGCCGGAGATTGGCAACAGGATGCAGGACAAATGGCCGGCCACTTGTGACTAGAGGCGCGTCTATAGAGAAAAAAGATTAAATCCGGAAGGATACGCAAGAGCACAGGCACCCGTGCACTTGTCCGGCAACATGCGTAGGCAGGAAAGATATTTTAAAATTTAATACTATAGGCTGGTTATGCAGCAAAAAGGCACCATATAAAAAATAAGCCATACCTGTCCGGGACAGGTCACTTACGCGCCGGGGACAATCCGTGAACATTCATGTTGTATCAAGGGCATAACAGAAAGATTCCTGGGCGGAAGCCTCTGTTCCAAGTTGCGGAGAAGACCGGAGCCACCCCGAGATGTGCAGCAAAAGAGCGCCAGGATATTGAAAAACCCCGTCAACCTGCTATTTTATTCTGTATTTATTCACCCGGCGCTGCAGTGTTCTCCGGCTTATCCCCAGAGCCTTGGCGGTGTTCCCCATATTCCACTGGTTCAGGTTCAGGGCTTTAATGATCATACTCTTTTCAAAGTGAGCCAGATCATCGGCAACAGGCACGGAATAGTTTGCTTTGATAACAGCGATTTCGGGCTGTGCTCCCGTGCTTTCCTGAACCGAGGAAGGGGTGTTGAAGGGGGAGAAGCTGACCTCTTTGAGCGTCAGATACCGTCTGATAACGTTGATGAGTTCCCGTACATTGCCCGGCCAGTCATGGGATTCGAACTTCTGGAGGATATGGGAGGGAATCTGCGTTTTTTCACCGGTTTCCTCACCATAGAGCTGCATGAAGTGGTCGACCAGCAGGGGCAGATCATCAAGCCGTTCCCGCAGCGGGGGCATCAGAATCGGGATCGTGTTGATGCGGTAATAAAAATCCTCCCGCATGGTACCCAAACGGACCATCTGACCGAGATCACTGTTGGTCGCTGAAATCAGGCGAAAGTTGGACTGCAGGATCTTGCTCGAGCCCACGGGGCTGAAGCCTCCACCGTCCAGCACCCGCAGGAGTTTCACCTGCAAAGCAAGCGACATCTCACCAATTTCATCAAGAAAGAGCGTCCCGTCGTTGGCCGCCATGAGATGACCTTCACGGTCATTGTTGGCCCCGGTGAACGCCCCGCGCACATGGCCGAAAAATTCACTTTCCATGAGGCTTTCCGGAATCGCCCCACAGTTGACGGCAATAAAGTGTTTATCCTTCCGGTCGCTTACATCGTGAATCGTCCGCGCTGCAAGCTCCTTACCCGTTCCGGATTCGCCGTGGATAATGACCGGAGCCTTGCTCCCGGCTGCCTGAACGATGCGTTTATACACATTGAGGATGGGCTTGCTCTTACCGATAATTTTACCCAACTTGTATCGCTCATCAATAGAGAAACGCAGCCGGGTATTCTCCTTGCGCAGGGCGATTTCCTCATTCTTCTGATCAGTGATATCCGTCAGCAGACCGTCCAGGGCAACCAGTTTTCCCTCCGGGGAAAACAATCCTTTGCCCCGCTCATGAATCCACCGGTATTCCCCCTGAGCAGAACGCATCCGATAGACAAGGACAAAAGCATCATTTTCCGGGGTTAACTGGCGGAGAACCTCAAAATTCTTCTGCTGATCCTCTTCAGGCACCAGCTTGCGGAAGGCATAGGCGCCAACCATCTGTTCCGTGGAAAGGCCAAGAAATTCCCGGGCACCCTTACTTGCATATTCGAACGTGTAATTCTCATCATTGCGACAACGATATGCCATCCCGGGGAGGTTATCGAGCAGGGAGGAGAGCTGCTCCAACTCATGACGCAACTCTTCATTGTCCCGCGTTAACCGCTTGATTTCATCGTGTGGGGTTTGTTCAACTGCATCCATCGCAAACCTTTTCTCTTCCGTCACCTGCACCATCTGCCTTTACCCAGACATTACTATCTTATCAGCTACTTTTTTCACAAAAGGCCCCGTATACTTCTTGTTCAGGAAGGCACAAATCACTCTGCTTGGCCTTATGCGCTCTCTTACCTGTTGTCTATGTCACGCAGAAAGATTGTAATCTCTCCAAGCCCGTATCACCAGCTCTCTCTACGTCGGTAAGCAGGACGCCTCTAAAAAGCCTCTTTTGTGTTCATTGTAACGTCCCCGAGCAGAAGCCGCCAAGGTTATCAAAGCTGTGCAGCAAAACACGCATTCGGTGCATGCGCTTATGCATCAACACTTACACCAGCACTCGCCGGTGTTGGTGCAAATATCACAGGGAGAATCAACGCGGCTGGCAATGTAGCCAGGACCAATGCCGACAACAAAGGAAACGGACTTGCCGGGCGAAAGCACCCCGGAGTCGTTGAGTGCCACGCCGATCCGGGACAGCGGCAAGAGTGCGCAGAGATCCCGCTGCTCCTCAAGCCCCCATCCCTCAATGGCTCCCGGACACAGCACTCGCCCGACGCCCCAGCCATTTCCGGCGGCTGCATCTTCCAGCTGTTTATACACGGCCCGGCTGACCTGAAGCAGGCCGTACACCCCAACGCAATCAGCCAGGTAGCCATCCAGCACTTCCCCACTTTGCGACCATTCCTGCAGGGTGTGATCAAACCGTTCACCCAATGTGCCCACGCAGCACAGCACCCGCTGCGCGGCAGCAAGTTCACTTGCATGCGCTCCCATCTTCAGGGCGCATGCCTGCTGTGTAACCGGGTCAATGAGTTCTATCCTGCCGCCGTCGACCTTTTCCACCGAAAACCATCTGCAGACTGCCTGAGGCTTGAGAACAGGCTCCAGGGAATGCACAACAGCCAGCACCTTTCCTGCCCAATCCGGATCAATTTTTCTGCCCCGGAATATAGCCCGGGTAATGGCCTGATGGTCGAGCTGGACGGACACGTTCAGTACATGGGCGCAGGTGGCGTTCATCGGGATTGGCTGTCCAGGCTGGGAAATCGTGTCCGTTCCACAAAACACTGATTAAAATCAGGATCTGCTGCCAATTCCACCGCCTTGCACCGGGAAGCGAGCACTTCCGCCTCACGCCGTTTTTCCCTGACGAGCAAAGCCATCATGGCTCCCGCTCCCGCCAGGTTGGCCCCGCTTGACACCTTGCCCCGGGTCACTTTCGCTGACAAAAGATCAACAGTGAGCCCATTATGCCAGTTAAAATGCGCACCAAACGCCCCGGTGATGCAGGTTTGCAGCGCCTCGTCTAGTCCATACTGCTCCAGCAGTTTTTCAATACCCACCACCAGTGCTGACTTGGCCAGCTGAAAGGCCCGGATATCCCTCAAAGAAAGTGTGATATCCTGCCCGGTGCCGCTTGCGCCGGCGGGCACCAGTCGATAGGCCAGTGGTAGGCCCTGGTCATCGCAGACAATGCCTTCCGCCCCTGCATTCAAGCGGCCAGATTCCTGCAAGGCACCAATCTCCCGCAGACAGGCGATGGTGTCGATGAGGCCGGAACCGCAGATCCCCAGAGGCAGGATTCCATCGGACTCGCCAATCCAGTGACAGAGCAGGCGCTGCTGTTCATCATCGACCTCTACGCGGTCGATGGCACCGGGGACGGCCCGCATGCCGCAGGATATCTCCGCCCCTTCCAGGGCCGGACCGGTGGCACAGCTCGTGCCCACGATGCGTTCACCGCAACCGAGCAGCAATTCACCATTGGTGCCGATATCAATATAAAGTGTCGGTTTTTCCTGATACAGCAGTTTGCCGCCCAGAGCCACGGCAACACTGTCCCCGCCCAGAAAGCCTGAGATAACGGGAAAAAGATAAACATTGATCCTGTCGCCGAGGTGCATTCCCAGATTTCCCGCCAACAGATTCTGTGCGGTCATTTTGGGGGGAAGATACGGGGACATGCCCAGGGACTCGGGAGAATCCCCGGCAAAAATAGTCTGCATTGTGGTGTTACCCACCACCACCAGTTCGTCGAGATTGTCAACCAAAAGCCCGCACTCCTCCAGACATTGCCCGGCAAGCCGATCAAGGGCAGCGGCAACCGCCTGCTGCATCTCCCCCAGGGCCGTGTCACTCATAACGGCACTGCTGATCCGGCTGATCACATCGTCGCCAAATTTTCGCTGGGGATTGAACATCGCGCGGGAAGCAAGCAGTTGCCCTGTTTGCAGGTCGCAGAGATAGGCGGCAATAGTGGTGGTGCCAAGATCAACCGCCAGCCCAAGGCTGGTTGGCTGATGCCCGGGGAAAACAGCGCTCACACCCTGCTGTTCGTGGCAGACCAGAGTGGCGCCATCCTGCAGGGAAACGTCCGCAGCTAAGCTGACAAGCTGCGCTGCCGCCTCAGCGGCAGGAAATGCGGGCCACTGGGGCAGGGACTCCGCCAGCAGCTGCTGCGCCCACGCAAGAGACGGCCCTCCCTCGGGCCATTGATCGGCCGCAAGAAAAATGCGGCACACGGCTGGGTCAGGGGTGCAGACCGGAGCCTGTATTTTTTTACCCCGGGGGCTGCCTGTTTCCTCGGCAGACTGGGGAATGGCTATTGCCGCGTCCCCGGTGACCATAGCCCGGCAGGCCAATCTGTAGCCTTCGTTGACCTGCTTCGGCCCCAGAAACGAGCGTTCCTCTTCACTCACAGGAGACAGCCCTGCACTGGTCAGGGAACGCACGCGGCATTTTCCGCAAACCCCGGCGCCGCCGCAATCACTGCGCACCGCAATATTCAGATCCTGTAAGACCTGCAGCACCGATACCCCGGGTGCAACAGCCACCGTCCGGCCATCAGGCTGCACTGTCAGGCGGCAGGATGTACTCATGTCTCTTCCTCAAATTATGCTTCATTGTTCCATCGGAAATGCCGTCGGGCCCCTGGCCCGGTTCCGCCTCCCGATCCATCGGCCAGCCATCCGGGGTAGGTCATCATACCCCGGAAACATTCCGGACTCGCTCCATTAAAAAAACAGGTCCGGAAAATACGTTCTGTCCAACCCATGCCTCCCTGCTGCAGGCGCATGCAAGAAGGGTTCTGTGCGTTACAGCTCGGCGCAACTCTCTTCAAACACCTCGGCGAAAAACTGCATATCCTCTTTTGTCGCGCAGAGCGGCGGATTGATACGCAGGATATTGCCGTGCCTTCCACCCCGGCCGACAATAACGCCCTTGTCCTTACAGAGTTCGGTAACACGGATGGTCTCTTCCGTGGCCGCTTCCTTGGTAGTTCTGTCCTTGACGAGTTCGATGGCGCGCATCAGGCCACTGCCACGGACATCGCCGATGATCGGATATTTCTTCTGCAATGCCGCCAGCTTCTCCGTGAACAGGTCACCAGCTTCACGGACATTTGCCATCAAGTTATCTTCCCTGATAACCTGGAGCACGGCACGTCCAGCAGTGCAGGAAATGGGGTTGGAGCCATAGGTATTGAAAAATTCTTTTTTCGCGATGGCTTCGGCAACCTTCCGTTTACACACGACAGCGGAAAGCGGATATCCATTGCCAATACCCTTACCCATGACCACGATATCCGGTATCACCCCATGCTTTTCAAAGGCCCACATATGCGTACCCGTGCGACCGAAACCGGTCTGTACTTCGTCACTTATGCAAACACCGCCAGCGGCCCGGATCCGCTCAAAGGCTCCGGCCAGATATCCTTCAGGCATCGGGAATACGCCACCAAACCCCTGAATCGATTCAATAAGCATACCGGCAATGCTGCCCGGAGTGGAGCAGGCAATGGCTTCATCAATATCCTCAAGATACTTATCCACCGCATCGCCAAAGATGCCATGATACACGTCCGGGTTATGGACATGGATGACACCACCAGCCGCCGGCACCTTCTGCCGGCAATGTTGCACACCCGTCAGACTCATCGCCCCGAAATGCAGGCCATGATAGCTGTTCTGCAGGGCAAGTATCTCATAATTGCCGGTATACACGCGGGCCATGAGCATGGCCAGATCGTTTGCCTCGGAACCACTGTTGACAAAATGCGCCACCCATTCCTCACCGGGAGGCATGGTGGCCACCAGTTCCTCAGCAAAATAGGAAGGAACCGGGTTATAGAAAGCGGTGGTGCAATGCACCATCTCATCCATCTGCCTTCTCACCTCGCTGTTGACGAAGGGATGACAATGGCCGACGCTGATACAAAGATTCTGCGCCAGGCAGTCGAGATATTTTTTTCCGGTTTCATCATATACAAACTGCATGGACCCTTTTTTCAACACCACCGGTTTGGAAAAAAAGGCAAAGGTCTCAAGTGAGGGGGATAAATAACGATGTCGGCGATCCACGATCGCCTGATAGTCACTGCTCGTAATCAATGGTTTATGTTCTTTCATGTTCCTTTGTTCCTTCTTAACACTGGGGCGTCCCCTCCCTCATCCGGCGTAACAGGCACCGGGAGAGTTTTGGAGGGGACGGCAGGCAGATTAGTCCTCGTTTTCCCGCATCCTACCTCATGATAGCCTGGCAGTGATCCCTGTCACTTGCCCGACAATCCGGTATTCTTGAGAAAACGCTCAACACAGTTGATTTTCAGATCAAGCAGTTTGCTGATGTTGTACTTGGCAGCAATACCGTCGACAGTTCCTTGTCCTTCAGAGATCCGAAAAATTTTCAAATCATCACGAGCTTCCCCCATCACTATGGGGTCATTGATATCAGCAACCGGTATTCCGAGTTTTTCGGCAACATACTGTTTTGCCACATCGTTTCTCATGCCACGGTTCAGTTGCATACGGGCCACCAGATCTCCGGCAGTCCGTACTCCGCCCATTCCCGCAACAAGTGGATGTGCAGCATGCATGCCATAGGGGTCACCGACACCTACCTACAACCCGTCAAGTTTACATATCTCCACATGCGCCTTTGTCGCCCGCGAGAGGGCGTCCACCGGCACGGTCAGTGTGAGCGGGATGCCGCAAACCCCCATGCCGAGATTGGCGTGCACCGGAATTTCGGAAACCTCTGAGCAGGCCTTGCAAAAGGTCACCGATCGCGCGACGTTCCAGGGCAGCGAGTTGGTGGTGACGATATTGATGGCCGGGCCAAAAACGGTTGCACCGGCCTCCTTAGCCAGTTTGACCTGATCCTGCGGGAAAAGGCCGGCCAGCCGGTGGCCGTGCCACTCCAGACCGCCATGCATGCCCAGGACAAATTCCCCGGCCATACCCATTTCAATGCCCAGATCCGGGAATTTCTTCCGGAGGATTTCCGTGGCTTTCAGCGCCGCAAGAAAATCCGCATCACCGGCGGCACCGACGGTATCGATGTTGATGCCGTCCACCCCGCCCTCGTACATGGCGGAAGCGACAAAGACGATATCATCAATCGCGAGTTCCGCAGCCTCCTCATAGGCCCTGCGCGCCTCTTCGATCTTGCCCTGCGGCAGCAGATCGGAAGGGTTCGGACAGGGGCCATCGGGCTGGCTGTACAGACCAAGGTTGGGCATGCCTCCGTAAAAAACCGGAGCCACGGTGGAGTTGAGCAGCAGATCCAGGTCAGGCAGCTCAAAACCGACAATCGGCTTGACCGGCTTATAGCTGTAGTCAATATGCTGCAGCTCAAGTGTATCCGCCCCCATGGCCCGTTCAAAGACCTGCAGGGACTGCACCCGGTCGATCGTGACATGCGCTCTCCGGATCTTGGAGGACATGCCATCATACGTCATGACCACTTCCCGGCCCGCTTCCACGCCGACGATCTTGTCCGTATTCTTAAATATCTCAAAAATGTGCTGGATCTCATCCTCTTTCAGAGGCTCGATCCCCGCACGCGAGGCTGCATCATTGCTGCCTTCAATGATATCGGCTTTGACCTCGTCTTCGGATAGCTCCGCTTTGTAACCATCGCCGAATCTGGTTATAATTTTTGCCATATTGTTCTCCTGCGTCAGCTCCTCTTCATAAGTATTTAATTCCTGACGTCCCCTGCGCGCAGACGGGACGACAGATTTCATTCACGCACTATTATGCGGGTCTTTCTTCCGTCATCCTCCTTTCCGTGGCAAACGCCGCCGCCATGAGCATGGTTGCCACTCCGGTCTGCAGGGGATCCCACAGCAGACGGGGCCCGAGAATGGCAACGGCTTCGTCACTCATCCCGCAGGGCACACCGGGGGCGGCAACGCAGGTGTCCCGCGTGACCGCATCGGCTCCCACCACATTGGCCACGGGAGTCGCTTCAAAAATCAGGGAATGTCCAGCCAATCCTTCCTGAGGATTTGCCTCCACCTGGATACCCGCTTCCGGCAGGGCCTCGACAATGGCCTGACACCGCTGTCTGTCCGGGTC
>DAIODL010000036.1:0-13038 GCA_036746815.1 Desulfobulbus sp. | reverse complement strand
GGCCGCGCTCCGCGCCACGCCGGACAGCCGTCTGCTGCTGCTCAGCCATCCGCACAATCCGATCGGCCGCTTGTTCAGCCGAACCGAGCTGGAGCAGCTGGCGGATTTCTGTGTCCGCCATGACCTGTATGTCTGCTCCGACGAAATCCATGCCGACCTGATTCTCGACGGCCAGACGCCGCATCTGCCCGGGTGTCATACTCACCACCCGCTGCATCTGTTCGGGCAGGTCCTGCCACTCGGTGCCGCTGTTTTTGGCCATGACCATCTGCCGGGGTTTGTCGGCCACGGTCAGGCTGAGCACCGGATATGGGGGCTGGCGGCTGAGCACAATGGTATCGGCGGAGTTGTCGCCCTGCACCACCGGCGCGCACAGGCCCCACACCGCATTGGCCAGCATGGCGCCACCGCCCGCCTGCGGCGAATAGGTGTGAATAACACCGCTTACCAGCCCCTTGACCATCATCTGACAGCCCACGGCCATGGCGGTTTCATTTTCGTGGAATCCCTTGACCAGCCGGTACAGCCAGGCCTCCAGCACATAGGCGCTGGCCACCACCTGACGGTAGGCGTCGATCAGGCCTTCGCGGGTGACATTGAGCATGGTGCGGTACTGGCCGGCAAAGCTGATGCTGCCGTCCTCGCCCCAGGCACTGCTGCGCATGGAAACATTGGGCTGCCGCTGGCTGTGTCGTTTGTCAAGAGCGTCGTAGCCGGCGAGAATTTCCTGGGTGAGCCGTCGCGGCACTGCTGCCTTGAGAACGCGTTCCTGCACTTCGCTTGCCAGCTCGTCCAGGGCGTCCATGTTGTCTTCCTGAAACAGTTTCGCCGCCAGCTCCGTTTTGTCAAAGAGATGATTGTGCTTGAAAAATTCAAAAAATGTGCGGGTAGTGATCACAAAACCATCCGGCACTGTCAGTTCCAGACGGTTATGGATATCGCCCAGAGTGGCCATTTTGGCGCCAGTGAGCTCCTTCTGCTCATTGCCCACACCTGCCAGCGCAATCACCGGATCACCCGTGGTGAGCACATGATGACCGGCCAGTTCTTCCTGAATAGCATAGCGGACCCGTTCAAAGGCCATGAACAGATCCGCGTTTTTATGCTGGTTGAGCACGGAAAAGTCGGAGACCAGCTTAAAAACCTGATCCCCGAGTTTTTCCGTAGCCTCGGCAATATAGTGCTCGTCGAAGATGTATTCGCCGCCCAGCTTGTCGCCCATGTCGGCCATGAGTTCCAGAATGAGATTGTTGCGTTCCAGGATGTTCTGAAACTTCTTGAACAGCACTGTGAACGGCAGCAGTTCCTTCCGGCCGAAGCGACCTAATTTAAGAAAATTAAGAAAACGACAAAGATCAAACACCATAAACAGGGTTCCGCATCAATGAGCTTCCTTGCTCTGAAACAACAGACCAATCACCAAACCCGCCACAATGGCAATTACCGTGGCCATGACACCATAGAGCACCGCCCGATGCAAGGCCAAATTCATGAGCCACAACGGAAAACCAACCAGCGCCGCGCTTAAGGAGGTAGCCGCGCTGCCCGCAACCTGCCCCTGCTGCAGGGCCGTTACCTCAACCTTGTAGGTACCGGGTTTCAGCGACGAAGGCACCTTGATGTGAGCGGTGAACTGCTGCATGCCGTCTTTAGCAGCAGCCAGCGTGATACCGCCATCGGTTTCATTATACAGTTTTTCCTTGCTTTTCAGGAGCAGCAGTTCATGCGGGATATTGATCGAATCATCCCCGCCTTCCCGGCTCACCTTAATGGCACCTGTCACCGCTTCAAGACGCATGGGTTCAGCACCAGCGCCTAGATCCTGCAACGGCTTGGTGGCATCAATCAGGCAGACACCGGGCACGTTATCAACGGTAACCTTGCCCACATTCATCCACAACAGGCCAAAGACCTTGCCCTTTTCCCGCAGATGCAGCTGACTGGGCGTTCCTACCAGACGGACGACCACATCGGAACCGGCGGGCACCTGCCCGGTGGCAACCAGATCTACACCATTAAACTGTGCGCCCATATCGATTTTGGCGGGCTTGACGCTGATAGTGGACGATGAATCAGCAAACGCCAGACCCGGTACGGCCAGGAGCAGGACGGCCAGAGCCATCCGCAGCACGAAGCTTGAAAAATGTGTGCGCATATCAGTGTCCTCCCGCATAGCTCAGCAGAATATCGGGCTGGGCCAACAGATCATAAAGCATCTTCACCATGACAACGAGCACCAGGGTGGCCAGCAGAATTTTCAGGTGTTCACCACCCAGCTTCTTACCGATCTTCGCTCCGATCTGGGCGCCGATGGCGGAACCGAGCAGCAGCAGCACGGCCAGCACAAAGTCAACGGTGTGGTTCTTGGCTGCCTGCATTACGGTAACGTTCATGCAGGTAAAGAGAATCTGGAACAGTGAGGTTCCCACCACCACATGCATGGGCATGCGCAGCAGGTAGACCATGACCGGCACCATGATAAAACCACCACCCACACCCATAATGGCCGACAGAACGCCCACCAGGGTACCGAGGATAAAAGGCATCCAGATGGAGAGGCGAATGCCGGAACGTTGGAAGTCCATCTGCATGGGCAGGATGCGGACCATCTTGGCGTAGAGGGATTCCTTCTTGGGAGCTTCAGTCTGCACCGGATGTGCGGCCTTGCGCATGGACTGCAGACTCTCAATGAACATGTAGCCGCCCACAAACCCGAGCATCAACACGTAGGTGACGCTGATCAGAAAGTCGGCGTTGCCCATTTTGCGGAGAATCGCGATAATCTGCACACCAAAAAAGCCGCCGACAATACCGCCGATCAGGAGCAGCAATCCCATTTTGAAATCCACGTTGCCCTGGCGGAAATGGGCAATAGTACCCGAGGTTGAGGCACCAACGATCTGATTGGAATCAGACGCGGCGGCAACCGTCGGCGGAATGCCCATCATAATCAGGAGCGGGGTCATGAGAAAGCCGCCGCCGACACCAAAGATGCCCGACAGCAGACCAACCACTCCACCAAGGCCGCAGATGGTCAGTATATTGACACTGGCTCCGGCGATGGGGAGGTAGAGATGTAAATCAAAACTCATGTCATCCTCTTTAATTTATTCAACTATAGTTTTTATAGGCGCCACTACTTCCATCCTGCACGTCAATCGGTGCCGGAGAGCTCGGAGCGCCACTGCATCCTTGGCAGCCGCACGGGCGTCTTTGCCTCTGGTCTCATAGACCACAAGCGTTATCCTGTGGTGAGTCACAAAATCGATTACCTCGTCCTCATACCCTCCCTCCGTCATGTAATAGTGAATAACCAGTCCCTCGGCCTTGGCCCCCGCCAAGAGCAGCTCCAACCGTTTCCTGACTGTTTCGGCAAGTTCGGCGTCCGCAGATCCACACGCGCTGATCGGAGCTTGTACCAGAAGTACGTTCAGCTCGACCTGCATGCGTTTGGCCAGCGAACAGGCGTGGGACAGTGCCGCCCACGCGCCGAACCTGCCATCAATGGCTACCAATATTTTTTCCATGGACCTCCTCGTTCTCCCCCAACTAAGCAAGGACAGTGCCAATCAATATTTTTGATTATTTCCATATAGTTAACTGAAAACAAAAACAGAGGGACAGCTTTGTCATTTCATTATGAAACCAAATAACCTATTATCATGAACATCCGTTTCAAAATGAAATAGCCAAACCAGGGAGAAATTACGGTGGACACCAATCTGGGAAAACTGGGACAGAATGTGATGGGTGCGGGCAAGCGTCTGGTCAATCCGGGCTCCATTAAGGGCAAGATTTTCACCATCTTTTCCGTGGCCTTTCTTTCCATTGCCGCGCTGACCGCGCTCAACCTGTGGAATTCGGCCGCACTCAGAGAACAGCTGCTCCTCAGCGAGCGCTACGACGACCTGCTCAACAACATCCTCGAGGTGCGCCGGTTCGAGAAAAACTTCCTCATCTACGGCAACAGCAGCAGTATGCAGGAAAGCACGGTCTACCTGGACCGCATCGACACGCTGGTGGAGGAACTCTCCACCGATCTGGTGGCGCTGACCGGCGGGCAGGCGCTGACTGATTTTCAACAGAATCTCAAGCTGTACCGGACACTGGCCATCCAGATGAGCGGCAACGCCAAAGCGCCTCCGGACGCGCTGCGCACCACCGGCAAAAAAATTACGGACGAGGCGGATCAGTTCCGCACAGAAAAACGAAAGCGCATTCACGCCTTTCTGGTGCGCATTTCGGTCCTGCCTTTTGCCTTTTTCGTGATCCTGCTTTCCCTGATGCTTCTGGTGGTACTGCTCATTTCCCAGGGCCTGCTCAAGCCACTGAATGTGATCGTGGCCACCACCCGTTCGGTGGGACGCGGTGATTTCAGCCCCATTCATTACCAGGGTGTGCCACTGGAGGAGATTTCAGGTCTCATCACCGCCTTCAACCAGATGGCCCGGGAGCTGGAAATCCATCAGGAGGATCTGATCCAGGCACGCAAGATCGCGGCGATCGGCACCTTCACCGCGGGTATCGCCCATGAGCTGAACAACCCCATAAACAATATCGCGCTCACCGCGGAAAGCCTGCAGGAAGACCTGCCCGAAGATACGGATCCAAACAACATGGAAATGCTGGGCGACATTCTCTCCCAGGCGGAACGGGCCGCGGATATCGTCAAGAATCTGCTCGATTTCAGTCGCACGGAACGGCCGGACTTCAGCCCGCTTGCGCCCAGCCAGATTCTCGCCAGCAGCATGAATCTGGTGAAGAACCAGTTCAAAATCGAGGGATTGCACTTTGAAACATCGGTGGATCCCGGCCTGCCCTCCATCAACGGCAATCTGGGCAATCTGCAGCAGGTGTTCACCAATCTCATCACCAATGCCATCCAGGCCTCACCTCCCGGCAGCACCATTCGCATGCGGGTGGCCCGCGATGAAAAGCCTGGCTTCATCTGTTTTTGTGTGCAGGACTCGGGCAAAGGCATCCCCAAGGACATCCAGCATAAAATCTTCGAACCCTTCTTCACCACCAAGGCTGTGGGCAAGGGCACCGGGCTGGGGCTTGCGGTCTGTTTTTCGATTATCAAACGCCACGGCGGCAAGATTGAGGTGGAGAGCGATGAGGGCCAGGGTGCCACCTTCCGGGTGATTCTTCCTGAAATACCGAAAAAAACGGCCGCAGCTGCTGAAGGCGGGACCAAATGAGCACACTGCGTCTGGCCATTGTCGATGACGAGGAGATTGCCTGCCGCAGGCTGAGTCAGGCCCTGGGCAAGGACGGGGGGTTTCACATCGAGTCCTTTCTCATTGGCCGCTCCTTTCTCGAACGAATGCTGCAGGAACCCTTTGATATCGTGCTGCTGGACATGCGCCTGCCCGATATGGACGGCCTGGAGATTTTGAGCCGTATCAAGGCGCTGCGCAGTGAGACCGAGGTGATCATCATCACCGGATACACGAGCGTGGAAACCGCGGTGGAGGCTATCCGTAAGGGGGCGTTCCACTACATTGCCAAACCCGTCAACCTGGCGGAGTTACGGCTTCTGGTGCAGAGCGTGCGCGAAAAAATCGACATGCGCCAGGAGAACCAGCGCTTACGTGAGGCGCTCAAGGGGGATTCGGGTCTGTCCGCCATTGTGGGTAACAGCCCGGCCATTCAGGAACTATTCGCGCTCATCCGCAAGGTGGCGCCGGTGGATTGCAACGTGCTGGTGCAGGGCGACAGCGGCACGGGCAAGGCCCTGGTGGCGCGCGCCATTCACCAGTTGAGCCCCAAAAAGGACCACCCCTTTGTGGCCTTTAACTGCGGCGGCTTTACCGATGAGCTCATCAACAGCGAACTGTTCGGCTATGAGCGCGGCGCGTTTACCGGAGCAACCGCCACCAAGGTGGGACTTCTGGAATCGGCAGCCGGTGGCACCGTGTTTCTCGATGAAATCGGGGAGATGCCGCTGGCCATGCAGGTGAAACTCCTCCATGTGATTCAGGAACGCAAGATTCTGCGCGTGGGCGGTACCAAGCCCATTGACCTGGATATCCGCATCATCGCGGCCACCAACAAGGATCTCAAACACGAGGTGGAGACCGGCGGTTTTCGCGAAGACCTCTTCTTCCGCCTCAACGTGGTCAGCATCAGCTTGCCCACCCTGGCGCAACGGCGTGAAGACATTCCGCTGCTGGTGCGATTTTTTATGGAAAAATACACCCTTGCCTTTCACAAGAAAGTTGAGGGCATCCAGCAGCAGGCACAGGACATTCTCTGCAATTACAGCTTTCCCGGGAATGTGCGTGAACTGGAAAACATTATCGAACGGGCGGTGGCGCTCACCGACGGCCCGGAAATCGGCCCGCAGGACCTCCCCGGTGATTTACAGCAACTGGAATTCGATACCATGGAGGGCGACGGCATGCCCACCCTGGAAGAGATGGAGCGGCGCTATATAGCGAAAGTCCTGGCCAACACCAATTACAACAAGGGCGTCACCGCCCAGATTCTCGACATTCCCCGCACCACCCTCTGGCGCAAACTCAAGACGTATGGGCTGGAGTGAGGGAGGGTGCCTGCGAGAGCACAGTGCCGGAGGCTAACGAACTACCATGACCAGTACAAGGGGGGAAATGGAACAACTATATTTCATAGGAGATGACATGAGTTAGATTTTTTCAGAATATCCCCACGAAACCATCCTCAACCGTTTCATCATTTTCACAAGTATTGTTCATATCTGCTAAGTGATATGTTTCATCAACCAGGCTCTCGCCAAGAATTAATAAAGCGTTGGACAGTTCTTCCACAATTTCTTCGCTCATGATTTTCACCAAAAAAAATTAAAAATATTAGTCACATAAACTGATACTATAAAAAATCTCAATCAATCGTCGCCATTTTTACAAATTTAATGCCATTTTATAAAAAACAATTTAACATATTAAAATAATTGGTAAAAATAAAAGTTAAAATTTTTAATTGTCGATTCGTTACTACCAGTATTGAATTTGATTCTGCTTAGAAGGTCACAAATTGTCATCGCCCTGACAAAAAACATCTCTCAGAACCATAGTCAGACACCCATCAGGGTGTTCTGATCTTCGCATAGTCTCTGCCATGCATTCGTATCGAAAAAGGGAAAAACGGGATAGATTTATTTAATTCTTTTCCTCCCGCCTCTATCACTCGGTAAAGAGTCGTTGCCTAGTGCCAGGTAAAACAATAGAGAATTTCGGAACAGGTCACGATTTAGCGTGATAAAACTGAATAAACCGTGGTCTATTTGAATGCATAAGTATCAGGTCCGGAGAGATTGGGATCACTGACACCGGTCCCAGGCTCGAACATAGAACAACCACAAAGCAACGAAGACAGGAAATGAACAGAGAAGAGGAAAAGGTCAAAACCATTTACCTGGGCTACCACCCCCGGACGCATGACGGCAGTTCTCCGCAATCACGCACCCGCAGTGACTCCCTTGCAGTCATGAAGGCTTTCAACAAAAAACAGGGAGAGGAGAGGCTTCGGGCCGAGCTTGTCGAAATCGCCTGCAGCGATCTGTGCGCCGTTGCCGTTATGGACACAACAATTGGCAAAGTCTGGCAGTACATCTGATGCTTGAAAATGGCTTATTTAACTCCTTCCCTCATTGGCTTTATCGCCCGATAAAGGGCCACCGCCCAGAGCCAGGTAGAACAGGGCGGTATCCTGCAGCCGCCGCATCTGCACCCGTATCACCTGTAACCGGGCCCGGTTCAGGGCACGTTCCGCATCCAGCACCTGCAGCACACCACTATTGCCTGCTTTGTAGCTGATGCGTGCCAGCCGCAGCGATTCCGTGGCCGTGGCCAGCGTCTGCTGCTGGGCTGCCATCTCCTGGGCATCATGTTCCAGGGCTTTGAGCACATCGGCCACCTGGCCAAAGGCCTGCAGCACAACCTGCCGGTATTGGGCGAGAGCTGCCTGATATGTCTCTTCGGCAGCCCGCTTTTGCGCACGTAGACTGCCGCCGTTAAAAAGCGGTGCCTCCAGGTTTGCCCCCAGTCCAAAGGCGGTACTCTCACCATTGAACAGGGCTGAGGTGGTGAGCGATTCCTGGGTGAAACCGGCACCAAGGGTGATGCTTGGATACAGGCGCGCAGTGGCCACGCCGATCGCCGCACTGGCCGCATGCACCTGGGATTCGGCAGCCAGGATATCAGGCCGGGCGTGCACCAGTTCCGAGGGCAGACGCAAAGGCAGATCATGCGGCAGAGTGAAGGTATCCAGCATGAAAGCCGGCGGCTGCCAGACGGCAGGAGGCTGGCCAACCAGGACGGCCAGCGCATGTTCCGCCGTACTTACCTGTTGCCGCAGGGGTGGCAGCAGGGCCTGATCCGTAGCCAGCTGCGTGCGTACGCTGAGCTGATCGGTTCTGGTGGCCGCACCCGCATGCACGGCAATATCCACCAGTTGTACGTTTTTCTGATCATCGGCGATAATTGCCTGCACCACCTGCAACTGTGCGTGTGCCGCAGCCAGGGCCAAAGTTTGATCAAGCACCTGACCGCTGAGCGCCAGACGGGTGGCGGCAAACCTGTACTGCTGCACCTGGGTCAGGGCTGCCTGCTGTTCCACCGCACGGCGCTGACCGCCCGCGAAATCAAGCAGGTAGCTGATTTTTGGGCCGAGGCTGTAGGAGGTAAACGCAGGCACCGTGACGTCGGGTCCCACATCGGCCACGCCAAACTTACGCCGCTGCGCTGCACCGCTCACATCGACCTGTGGAAGAAGCGCACTGCCGCGCACCGCCCGTAATTGCTCCTGCTCCCGCCCCAAAGCGGCCTGTGCTGCCGCCAGGGAGGGGTTATGCTGCAACGCCTGCTCCATAATGCGGTTGAATGCAGGCACCGTGAAAACACGCCACCAATGCTTATCCGGCACCTGCCCGGCATGAAGCTGCTGGCCGCTAATCTGCGGCGCCCTGCTCTGCGCTTCCTGGAGGACATAATGGGCTACAGAGGAGGCCTCCGGCGGCTTGAAATCGGGCCCCACGGTACAACCACCCAAGAATGCCAGACTGAGAGCCAACCCGGCCATGCATACTCGCCAGCCGGGACACGGGTGCACACTCAATAGTCCGTCCTCCCCTTTTTCCCCCGAAAACATCCAGAAACGGCGACAGCCGTCAGCCACGGTGGCCAGGTGCGTCGGACAATACCAATGACGAGCCATCACATACGTCTCCCTTATTCTGCAACAACGGCTTCCGGAGCGGATTTTCGAGCCCGCCGGAACAGCAGCAACAATGGCGCCATCAGCAGGGTGATCACCATCATCAGGTAAAAGTCATTAAGATAGGCAATCATGCTGCCCTGCCGGGTTATCTCCGCATTCAGACGCGCCAGATCACGAAGATGGTGCAGATGAAGGCCGGATGCCTGCAGCCCGAAATTGGCCGCCGTATTATAAGGCAAAACCCGGCTGGCCAGACTGCTGTGCAACACCTGGGTATTGCGGGTGAGCAATGCCTGCACAATGGAAATGCCCAGGCTGCTGCCCAGATTACGTATCAGGTTATAAAAAGCCGCTCCCTCGGTGCGCAGCTTATCCGGCAACGTGCCAAAGGCCACTGCTGCCAGGGGCACATACACCAGCCCCAAACCGAATCCTTGCAACAGGCCGGTCAAAACGACTGGTGTCCAGTCCATCAACGGGCTGAAATGCGCCATCCCGTACAGGGCTATGGAGATGAGCATCAACCCGATGGCCATGAGATAGCGGATATCATAGTTTCCGGCGGAACGATTGATAAAAATCATGGCGATCAAAAGTCCCACACCGCGCGGAGCCATCACCTCGCCGGAAGTGAGCACCGGATAACGCAGCACCTCCTGCAAGAGCGGCGGCAACAGCGCCAGGGTCGCAAACAGCACTACGCCGATGATGAAAACAAGTACATTGCCCACCACAAAGTTGGCATCGGCAAACAGTTTGGTGTTGATGAACGATTGCTTGCGGCTCAGCGTGTGCACCAGAAACACATAAAAACTGACTGCCGCGATAACCGCCTCGACACAGATTTCCGTGGAACCAAACCAATCGTTCAATTCACCGAGATCAAGCAGCATCTGCAGGGCACCCACCCCCAGGGACAAGGAAATAAAACCAAAAAAATCAAATGGTTTTGCTTCCCGATGTTTATCCGCCGGCAGAAACAGCAACAGTCCGAAAAAGGCGAGCAGCCCCACCGGCATGTTGATGTAAAACACCCAGCGCCAGTTGTAGTCCTCGGTCAGCCAGCCGCCGAGCACCGGTCCCAGAATGGGGCCAGCCGTGATGCCGATACCCCAGAACGACATGGCCCGGGCATGCTGCTCGCGCGGATTGATATCGAAAAGCACTGCCTGCGACAGGGGTACCAGCGCCGCACCGCTTATTCCCTGCAGCAGACGGAACAACACCAGCTGCCCCAGATTGACGGAAACGCCGCAGAGGCCGGAAGAAATAGTGAAACCAGCCACAGAAAGCAGGAATACCTTTTTGCGGTCGAAACGGGTGGCCAGCCAGCCGGTGAGCGGAATGGAGATGGCCGCAGCCACGATATAGGAGGTGAGCACCCACACCATCTGGTCCTGCGTGGCTGAAAACGAGCCCTGCATGTGCGGCAGGGCCACGTTGGCGATGGTGGTATCCAGCGATTGCATCAGCGTTGCCATCATCACCGACAAGGTAATAAGCAACCGATGCGGCACAGGTGTGAACGAGGGGGCAGTACTCATGAAAGGTATGCCCCGATTAACGGCTCAGCAGATGCTGCAGATGGGTTATGCCGGTATCCACGGTGGCTGTCACGCTCAGACCAGACTGCAGGGGCAGCGGCTGCGTGTTTGCATTCAGCTGGATACGGACCGGCACACGCTGCACCACCTTCACCCAGTTGCCTGTGGCGTTCTCCGGGGGCAACAGTGCAAAGGAACTGCCGGTGCCCGGGCTGAGGCTTGCCACCTTTCCTGAAACCGATTTGCCGCTGTGAGCATCGACACTGATACTTGCGGTTTGCCCCGGCCGCATATGCGCAAACGCGGTTTCCTTGAAGTTGGCTTCCACCCAGTAATCGTTTGTGGACACCAGCGCAAACAGCGCGGCACCCTTGGTAACATAGTCGCCGGGCTGTAACTGTTCGACCTTGGTGACTACGCCATCCATGGGCGCCAGTACTCGGGTGTAGGACAGATTCAACTTAGCCAGGTCGAGTTTGGCCTGGGCAGCCTGCACGGACGGATGGGCATTGACTTCAATGGTGGGATTGCCGTCGAGATTGGCCAGTGCATTGTCCGCATTCTGCTGCCGCGCCGCCACTTCCTGCTGCGCGGTCTGCAGCTGCTGCCGGGCCTGATCCAGCTGTGACTGCGAGGCAATGCCCGAAGCGGCCAATGTTTTCTGGCGGTTGTACTCCTGCTGCCGGTAGGTAAGGGTGGACTGAGCGGCACGCATGTCCGCAAGCCGCTGCTGATATCCTGCCTTCATGGCCCGTACCTGCAGACGCGCCGCTGCCAGTTGCGCCTGCGCCTCCTGCACGGCCAGGACAAAAGGTCGCTCATCAATCTGCAGCAGCAGATCCCCCTGGTGCACCACCTGATTGTCATGCAGAGGCACACGCATCACCCGGCCGGAAATATCGGCGCTGATGGCGACCCGGGCGGCACGCACATAAGCGTCATCCGTGCTCACATAGCGGCCTCCATGCATGTAAAACGCCAACGCTATCGCCGCAGCCACCAGCGGCACCCCAAACATGAGCAGATTACGCCGGCGGCCAATCCAGGTATCCCGGTTCAGTGCATGGTGATTACTCATTCTTCGTTTTCCTTCTGTTGAAATGCCTGTACCAGGACTTGTACATTTGCAGTAACCACCCGTTCCACGGCGATCATATTTTCCTCGCTGTATTCCCGCCACTTAAGATGCTTGAGTGCCGTGATGCGCGAAGCTTTGAAAATCGTCACCTGACCAATCATGGTCTGCGAAAGCAGTTTCACTTCCAAACTGTCCGCGTCACGTCCCAGCACGGCGGCGACCAGGGCTTCATGGGTTTCCCGCATTTCCCGGATAAACCCCTCATAGAGAACGGAAAATCCCGCAGTGGGATCCATCTGTTCGCGAAGATAAATTTTCGACATCTGTGACCGTTCCGGACTTTCCCGCAGCATGAAATGCACCACCATGCGCATGTATTCATCAAGAAGATCAAGGAGCTGCTCCCGGGTGGTGGTGGCATCAGCCAGGGCTTTGTGAATGCGCCTGAATTCTTCTCCAAGCTGGCTGCGGTAAAATTCCACGGTAAAGGACAGCACCGCGTGATACAGCCCTTCCTTACTGCCAAAATAATAGGGGATGGCCGCGATATTCACTCCGGCCTCGGAGGCCAGCCGCCGCGTGGAGGCACTCTGGAACCCCACCTCGCTGAAAATCTTCAGGCCGGCCTGAATGAGATTGCTCCTGCTCTGCTCGCCCCGCTCCTGACAGGCACATGTCTTTTGTTTTCCGTTCATGTCTCGTCCCGCTGCATTTTTTTCGTGCTCATAATATTTTCAGCGAAACCGGAACCTATCATAATCAATCGATTAAGTCAATCGATTAAGTCAATCGATTGATTATGATAATGCCACGCAAATGGTGCGTCTCCGGAGGCCCACAGATCCTCAGGGGAAAAAAACACCTGATACTCCGAATACTCTCCGCCAGCATGGACTATAAAAAAAACGATAATTCAATAAAATAATTACAATTTTTCTTACCAGAAATTGTTGTTGTGCTATAAAATTCCAGGAGCATCGGATCCCCGGAGCAAGCATCCAGGAGGACTCATGCCGTCATCTTGTGTTGTTAACCGTCATTGTTTTCTCTCACAAAAGCCTGAGAAACAGTGGAAACCGCTAAGGTATGCTGGATGGTTCCCTGCAGTGAAGATGATCGGGAAATGGCAACATCCATGAGAGGATTGCATGAATATGATTACAGGAACAGCAAAGCACTACCACTTCCGGCGACAACAGGGCTTCCAGTGTCGCA
>DAIODL010000035.1:0-13162 GCA_036746815.1 Desulfobulbus sp. | reverse complement strand
GCTCTCATTGAGAATGGACTGGATGATATCCATCACCTTTTCCACTACATGATTTCTGGTACTCCCTGCCAGAATCCGGTGGAACTCGGCATCAAATCCGGCATCCTCCCGGCCCGCAGCAAGCGCCCGCTGCTGGTCGCAGACCACCACCTTGAGCCGGGCCAGCGTAGGTTCGTCAATTCGTTCCGCGGCAAGAGCCGCGATCTGCGGCTCAATCATACGTCTGAACTCAAGAATTTCATGGAGCACGTCGCTGCGTGCGGCAATAACATCAAGGATCGTATCCACGGTGGGCCCCTGATCAAGGCCTGTCAGCAGATAGGTTCCATCCCCCTGACGGCTTTCGATCACGCCGCGCTCAGCAAGCGCCTGAAACGCCTGCCGCAGGTGACTGCGTGACACGCCAAACCGTTCCGCCAGCTTGCGCTCCGGCGGCAATCGTTTGCCTGGAGTGATTTCACCACCGGCTATCATGGCGCGAATGCGTTCAATGATGGCGGTATACGCGCTTTCCCGGCTTTCTCTCTTTCCCTGTGCCATAATATGATAAAAGTTTTGTATTAATTGGTTAACCAATATAGACTAATAAAAAAAATAATCAATAACAAAATGAAATTATAATTTAAAATTGGATAACCAATTATATCTTAAACATAATAATGAAAAATTTATTCAGTAACATTGTGAAAGCAAAAAAGCATTTGTACCCTCGCCTTTTTCTCCCCTCCTGGTATATTTTCCCGTGCCTGGCAATGCCACGGCCTGAGCCTGTTTGCTATTGTTGAGGAACATATTATGGGTATAGCCACCGACATTATCTTTCTGGTTGTAGCCGCCTTTCTCCTGGGACTGGTGATGCAACGCCTGCATCAACCTCTCATTCTTGGATATATTCTGGCAGGTGTTGCGCTTGGGCCCTATACAGGCGGCCTTACCATCACCGATGTGCATAGTATTGAACTGCTGGCGGAGATCGGTGTTGGCCTGCTGTTGTTTGCGTTGGGGCTTGAGTTTTCGCATAAGGATCTGCAGCCGGTGAAATGGGTGGCACTTATCGGCACACCACTGCAGATGGCACTGACCATTGCACTTGGTTTCGGCATTGGCAAACTCATGGGCTGGGATTTCAAGGCATCAATCTGGTTTGGTTCCCTGATCTCGCTCTCTTCCACCATGGTTCTGCTTAAAACCCTGATGAATCAGGGGTGGATGGGAACCTTGTCCAGCAAGGTTATGGTCGGCATGCTCATTGTGCAGGATCTTGCCGTGGTGCCCATGCTTATCCTCCTGCCGCTGCTCAATGACCCTTCAAGCGGACTTACCCATCTGGGATATGCTGCCATCAAGGCGGTGCTTTTTTTATCAGCCATGTTTGTACTGGGCAGCAAACTGCTTCCCTGGCTCATGCGCCATATCGCCCGCCTTGGCTCCCGGGAACTGTTTCTCCTTGCTATTGTCACCATTGGTTTGGGTATCGGCTACCTCACCTATCTGGTGGGGCTCTCCTTTGCCTTTGGCGCTTTTATCGCCGGTATGGTGCTCAATGAATCCGATTACGGCCATCAGGCGCTCAGTGATATCATTCCTCTGCGCGATATTTTCGGCCTGCTCTTCTTTGCTTCGGTGGGTATGCTGCTGGACCCTCGATTTCTCCTGCAGCATCTGGGCGCTGTGCTTTTCTTCGTGCTGGTTATCAGCCTGGGTAAGGGGACTATTTTCAGTCTCACAGTCTGGATATTCAGGTACCGTAATGTCATCCCCATCGCAGTGGGGCTGGGGCTTTTTCAGATAGGCGAGTTTTCCTTTGTGCTGGCACGCATTGGTTTGAACACGAATTCCATTTCCAAGGAAATGTATAATCTGGTGCTGACCACTGCTGTGCTGACCATGATGCTCACGCCCCTGGTCTCAGGGCAGACGGCACGCCTGTATTCTGTCATCAAAAAAAGGCGAACGCAGCAGGATCCGCTGGAAACCATCAATATCCCGAAAACTGGACTTGATCAGCATGTGATCATTGCCGGTGCCGGCCGGGTGGGTACGCAGATCGCCGCTACCCTCCACCAGATGGCACAGCCTTTTGTGCTCATTGAGCTTGATCAGCGCCGCATCGAACAGGCGAAGAAATCCGGATTTGCTGTCATCTACGGTGACGCGGGTCAGGAAATCGTGCTTGAGGCTGCTTCCATGGACAAGGCCCGCCTCCTGGTGGTGACCATTCCGGGAATTGTCATAGCCGAGGCTGTTATCCGTCACGGGCAGCGCCTCAATCCACAGATCGCGGTGGTCAGCCGCTTGACCGACCCTAATTTTTACCCGGTTTTCGATGAACTCAATGTCGCGGGTCTTGTGTACCCGGAACTGGAGGCTGGCCTGGAAATGACCCGCCAGGTGCTGTTGGAGCTGCAGGTGCCGGTCACGGAAATTCAACGGCAGACAGAACACCTGCGACAGGCCTTCTTTACCCCTAAAACCAGCAGATCTACTTCGTATCAGACGCTTTCCCAGCTTCATTCCGCGGAACAGCAATTTGATCTGTCCTGGATCCGGCTGGGCGCAGACGCTCCACTCTGCGGGAAGACAATTGGTGAGTTGGAGATTCGTAAAAAAACAGGAGTATCCGTGGTCGGGGTATTGCGGGATAAAAAACTGACTCCGAATCCTGGCCCGAAATTTTGTTTTCAGGAACAGGATCTGGTGGCGGTTATCGGTTCCTACGATGACCGGGATGCTTTTCGTTGCCTTCTGGTACAGACAGCAGAGTCAGATACGGTTGAGGCGCCTGCGACTGTTTGAAAATATTTTTTTCAAGGAGCTTTTTCCGAGAATATTTTGCATCCCGGGAAGGGTTGTGGTACTGACTACGCTTTGGTTTTTTAGAAAAGATTGTATTTGTTAAGGTTATGCCATCGCCCCTGCCCAATTTTGCAATGATATCAGAGCATTCCGGCAAACCGGAAGCCACAATCCGCCAGCCCCGGTCGTGATTCTGTATTGATTCCAGCGCATGTTCTACGGTTAAATTCATGAAATCTATTAATTACCGCGAAATTCCCTATAACTTCACTTCAGCTGATGATCAGCAGGTCATACAACATCTCTTTGGACCTGAATTATGGGATGACCTGCAGGAACTGCGCAGCCAGCGGGTGAGCGGCCGGTCCGCCCGTCTGGTTATGCGCTGCATTGGTGACTTGTTCATCATCCGCCGCAATCCCTTTCTCTACCAGGAACTGGTTGATTCTCCCCGCCGTCGCTCCACCTTCTTCAAAATTATGAAGAAAGATCTTGATATTATTGAATCAACGGCAAAAAAGATAAATATCGACCAGACCCGAACCAGCAAAGTTCTCAATCTGGTGCGGTTGTGCCGGGAAAAAGCCAAAGCGCTTGCCCATGAAATCAGCGGAGCTAAAAAATTTCGCCACAAGGTACGGAAACGGCTGGGTGCGGTCATTGGCCCGGACAATGTCTGCTTTGATCCCTTTTCTCTGATCAGCCATGCTACCGATGCCACGGACTGGCGTCTACACCTGCCTGTTGCGGTACTGCACCCCTCCACGGAAGAGCAGATGGCACCGCTTCTGGATGCCATCATGGAGATGGGGCTGAAGGTTATTCCCCGCGGCGGCGGTACCGGTCTCACCGGCGGTGCCGTGCCGGTGAGCGCTGGTTGTGTGATGATAAACACGGAAAAGCTCAACCGCATTCGTGGCATTGATGCACAGACGTTCAAAGACGATGCCGGCCAAGAGCACAAAATGGCAGTGATGACGCTTGAATCAGGCGTTATCACCCAGAATGCCATGCACTATGCCGAAAAGCAGGGACTGGTGTTTGCCACGGACCCCACCAGCGCCTGGGCCTCCACTATTGGCGGCAACATTTCCGAGAACGCGGGCGGTAAAACCGCGGTCCTCTGGGGCACAGCTATTGACAATCTGCTGGCCTATACCCTGGCCATGCCCGGCAAAGGATTGGTGCATGTGCACCGCGTTAATCATCCCATGCGCAAGATCCTGCCCGATGACCAGGTGGTCTATGAAGTGCAGGATAATCACGGCAATCTCATCAAACGGCTGGAACTGCGCGGCGATCAGATCCGCAAAAAAGGATTGTGGAAAGATATCACCAACAAAGCGCTGGGTGGGCTGCCCGGTGTGCAGAAGGAGGGTACGGACGGCATCATCACCTCGGCACAGTTCATCCTTTACAAGGCGTATGAGAAAAAACTGACCTTCTGTGTGGAATTTTTCGGCGATGACATGGACGAGGCCAGCAAGGTCATCGTGGAAATCTCCAAGCAGTTCATCAACCAGGGTGAAGAAGCGCTCATGGCCCTGGAGCACTTTGACGAGGAATATATCCGCGCCATCAACTACAAGGTGAAGGCCGCCCGCAGCACCACGCCCAAGGCCGTGCTGCTCATCGATATGGTGGGCCACAACACAGAACAGATTCTCCGCGGGAAAGACCGGCTGCTGCGGCTGATGGAGGGGTTTGGCAACACGGAGATTTTCGTGGCAGCCGATGCTGACGAAGCAGCCCGCTTCTGGCGCGACCGCAAACGGCTGGGCGCTATTGCCGCACGCACCAACGCCTTCAAGCTCAACGAGGATATCGTCCTGCCCCTGCCCGCGCTGGCGGAGTTCTCCCGTTTCATCGACAGCACCAATATTGATGAAGATATTTATAGCCAAGAAAATGTGGTGCAGGAGATTCTTGCGTATCTGCAAACCGCGGATCCCATCGAGGATCCGGACTGGCTTGAGGCTAAGATCCCTACAGCCGATGAAATCTGCACCGTATTCCTGCGGCATCTGCACGAACGGTCCATTGAGACGCTTCACGGCGAAAGCAGCCTGAAACGGATGCAGTCCGATCTTTTGGAACTGTTCCGCGGTTACAAACGCATCTCTGCAAATATTCAGCAGATTATTGAGGAGGTGCGCAAACGCCGCATCATCATCGCCACCCACATGCACGCCGGCGACGGCAATGTGCACGTGAACATCCCGGTCTTCTCCAATGACCGGGCCATGATGCAGCGGGCTGCGGAAACCGCGGACACGGTCATGAAGAAGGTGATCTCTCTGGGCGGTGTGGTCAGCGGCGAGCATGGCATCGGCATCACCAAGATGAAATTTCTCGATGCCTCCCTGGTGGAAGCCCTCTCTCTCTACCGCCGCGAAATTGACCCGCGCGGTATCATGAATCCAGGCAAGCTGGTGGACCCTGATATCATCGACAAGGTGTTCACCCCCTCATTCAACCTGCTGGAGCTTGAGGCCCGCATTCTGCAGCACGATTCCCTGGAAACACTGGCGTCCATGATTTCCAAGTGTATCCGCTGCGGCAAGTGCAAGGTGGACTGCTGTGTTTTTTATCCGGGCAGCTCCCTCTTTTTTCACCCGCGCAACAAAAATCTGGCCATTGGTTCGCTCATCGAAGCCCTGCTTTACGAGATGCAGCGCTCGCATGCGCCACGCTTCAACCAATTGAAAAATCTTGAGGAAATTGCCGATCACTGTACCCTCTGCGGTAAGTGTTTCAAACCCTGCCCTGTGGACATTGACACATCCGAGGTATCTATTCTGGAGCGGCAGATTCTCACAGAACGGGGTTACAAACACTCGCCCCTGCCCACCAAGCTGTCTCTCTATTACCTGAAGACCCGTAACCGCTTCTTTAACTCCCTGTTCCGCAAGACTGTGGTGCAGTGGGGTGCCAAAGGGCAGCAGCTTGGTGCGGAGTTGCTTGCCAAGGCCCCACAAATGTTGCGCGACAAAAAATGGCGTTTTGTCAATATGTTGCGAACACCCATGACACAGCCCTCGAAAAAAGATCTGCGGGCCACCCTGCCCGCCTGTTCCCTGAACGAGGCCCTGCTCATCAATCCGCCGGATACGATTCAAAAGACCGTGTTTTATTTCCCTGGCTGCGGTTCCGAACGTTTGTATGCCAATATCGCAGAAGCAGCCATTTACGACCTGCTGAAGACGGGTACCCGGGTTGTACTGCCTCCGGCTAACCTTTGCTGTGGTTTCCCCGCCGAGGCCAATGCCAAGGAACGGATGCAGTCGGACGTTACCCTGCGGGACACCATAATCCTCAGCCAGATCCGCGAGATGCTGGGGCATCTGCAGTTTGACGCCATTATTGTCAGCTGTGGTACCTGCCGCGAGGCGCTGCACGAGTTGGGTGCCGAGGAAATATTCGGCTGCGAGTTGGTAGATATAGGCTCTTTTGTCCTGGAGCAGACGCCGGAGCATTTCACAAAGGATACGGCGCAGCATTTCCTCTACCACGCGCCCTGTCATGATTCCCTCAAAGGCGAGGGGCCCATGCTGATCCGCCGTCTGGCAGGTCAGGTAGACTCTATTGACGGATGTTGTTCCGAAGCCGGCACCCTGTCGCTTTCACGGCCCGATATCGCCGGTGCCATGCTGCAGCGCAAGCACGACTATCTCATGCCCTATGTGGCGGACGGCCAGCAGGTGACTATTCTTACCAACTGTCCCTCCTGTATCTCGGGACTGGGCCGTAATCGGAGTCTGGGCGTCATACCAAAACATCTGGCCGTGCTGCTTGCCGAAATACTGGGCAAGGACCAGTGGCCACAGGAGCTGCGGACCCTGACACAGCATGCTGAAATAGTGACATTTTAACGTAACCAGTCTTTAATCACTGTGCATGCGGCGGCTTGTGGATGAATGATGCGTTAAATTGTCTTTGCAAACACAGAACTCAGTGTATATCTTTTTAATAGAGGGAGTTATACTCCCTCTTATCAAATTTCTCTCTTTCCTTTGAATTCCTTAATGCACCCTGACAATTATGCCAGATGCATATTTTCCCAACACTCCGACATATTCTGGTATTGCCTGTTTCTGACAGTTAATACAACAGTTACAACAATCATCCCTTAAACCAAGAGGACGAAATGAAACTACGTAAGGTCATGTTGGCTATGGTCTTTGGCATGCTCGCCTTATCCATACAACCCGCAAGGGCTGGCATCGCCATCAGTATCGGCGAACCAGGTTTTTTCGGTATTATTGACATTGGCGGGTATCCGACACCGGATCTGGTGTACCCGGAACCGATTATCATTGATCCGGCCGCTGCCTGGGGGCCACCAATTTATTTGCGCGTGCCGCCGTACTACATTAACGACTGGGGCAGGTACTGTTATGAGTACGACGCCTGCAACCGGCCAGTCTATTTTATTACGGACACCTGGTACAACACCATCTATGTGCCCCGCCACCGCCATTGGCACCATGTTCCACGGCCAGGATTTGTGCCGCCACGTCCAGGACCCGGTTTTGCACCTCCACATCCAGCACCTGTGCCGCAACCAGGGTACCACAGGCCACCTGCTCCTCAACCAAGGCCAGCCACCAGACCAAACGATTATGGTCCACCTCCCAGGTACTGATACGTGCATAACAACAAAAAAGCGGCAATCATGTTTATCATGGTTGCCGCTTTTTTTAACATATACTCCCAGCTAAAAAAATCCTAACGGGAACCGCATCAGCGGATACAGAGCAATGTCCCTTTTATTTGATTTTCCGTTTCGGAATTTTTTTCGAATAGAGTTTTTTGAAGGAACGTCTCGCATCGGCCAATCGTTTTTCGCTTTTGCCGATAAGCAGTTCCTGAGCTGAACGTATTGGTTCCCCTTCTTTGGGCTGCCGCTGAATGTAACTGCCGTCCGGTTGCATATCCCAGACACTGCGATTGTCATTGAGCTGCAGATCAAGAATTTCACGAAGCTGCAACTGCAACAGAGGCGATTCTACCGGTGTTACCACCTCAACCCGGCGGTCCAGATTGCGCTGCATAAGATCAGCTGAGCCGATAGAATACTCTTCCGCTCCATTGTTATAAAAATAGTACACCCGTGAATGCTCCAGGAAACGCCCGACAAGGGACATGACCCGGATATTCTCGGAAAGTCCCGGAATGCCCGGTCTGAGCAGACAGGAATCACGTACGATCAAATCCACATGTACACCGGCCTGAGAAGCCTGATACAGGGCAATAATTACTTCCTGATCAGTCAGGGCATTGGTTTTCATCTGAATGAGACACCGGTGTCCTTTTTTCTGATGGGCAATTTCGCGCTGGATGTTCTCCAGCAGCCATTTTTTGAAAATTTTAGGTGAGGGCAGCAACTTCTTGTAGTTCCGTGCCGGTTCGTATCCAAGGGTCAGAAAATTAAAAAATTCAGTCAGATCACTGCCAATCTCATTATCACAGGTCAACAAGCCCAAATCACTGTAAGCCCGGGCCGTGCCGGCATGATAATTACCTGTTCCTATATGGGCGTAGCGACGCAGGCCGTTGTAGTCCCGGCGTACCACAAAAATCACCTTGGAATGGGTTTTCAATCCCACCACACCATAGGTCACATGAATACCCGCCTGCTCAAGATAGGTTGCCCAGTGAATGTTGGCGGATTCATCAAAGCGGGCCATCAACTCTACCACCACAGCTACCTGCTTGCCATTGCGTACGGCATCAAGCAGGTATTGAATGATCTGAGAATTCGCTGAAGTACGGTATAGGGTCATCTTGATCACCAGTACTTTGGGATCAGTACTGGCTTCCTTGAGAAAGCGTTCCACTGATGAGCTGAACGACTCATAGGGATGTTGCAGTAAGAAAGGACCTTCTTCACGTATCAGATGGAAAATATTAGGGAAATCTCCGGAAAGCTTATAGTGGTCCAATGGCTGATGCGGTGGAAAGTGCAGCTCTGCATTGTCAATCGCCACGATTTCCATGAGATCCCGCTTGCCCATGATGCCATTGACTATGAAGACGTCCTTACGGGAATCAATCCCGAGTTGTGAGGCCAGCATACCCCGGTGCTGCCGGGACATGTTCGTATCCACTTCCAGGCGTACAATTTCCGCAAACTTCCGGTCCTGCAGGGCGGTTTCGATCATTAACAGTAAATCAACCGCCTGATCCTCCCATTTTTCCGTAATAGCATTGCGGGTCACCCGAAAGAGTTCACAACTCTCAATGACCATATCCGGAAAGAGCATCTCCAGGTTGTTTGCAATGATATCTTCAAAGAAAACATAGCGATGCTTGCCCTTTTCGATAGGGATGAACCGGTGAATACCGGTCCCTGCCGTCGGCACCTTGATACGGTTGAGATAGATGTGGTCGCCATTTTTATGGCGGGTCGAGACCAAAAGATTCAGTGAAAGATTGGAAATAAAAGGAAATGGATGCGCAGGATCCATGCCCTGCGGCGTCAGAAGCGGATAAATATTATCACGGAAATAAAGAGACAGCGTTTCCTTTTCACCTGGCGCCAGCTCGTCATAGCGCAGGATATAAATTTGGTTCTTGGCAAGGCTTGCCAGCAATTTTTCCTCAAGGTTCTGTTGACGGGCCAGCAATTCGCGAATCATGGCATGGCTCTCGTCGATCTGCTGTTGCGGTGTTCTGCCATCACTGGAAAGCATTTTTAGTCCGGCACCGACCTGCTGTTTCAGACCGCCGATGCGTTTCATGAAAAATTCATCCAGATTTGAGCCAATCACAGATAAAAAGAAAACACGCTCCAACAGTGGATTCCGTTCATCCATGCTTTCATTGAACACACGACGGTTAAATTCAAGCCAGGTCAACTCCCGGTTCAAATACAACTCCGGTGCCATAAGGTCGGTAATTTTTCCTTTTTCCGTTGCAGCCACTTGTGCCTCATCATTTGTCGGTGGGGCGCTTCCTTGTATTTCGCCCAAAGTTTCCATGCCATCTCACTCTGATTGCGTCATTGAAAAATGCTTGACAATTAAATTTACAGCAGTTCTGCAATACGAGGGTAGTTATTTTTTTGTCAGGCCTGCGCGAAGCGCGTGGATATACCTTTGCACACAGATACCTGTAAAGATACGAGACAAAAAATCCCACGGCCAGAAAATTATCCTGGCGGTGGGCGTATTCAGAGAAATGTACTCAGGAACAGGCAGACCGTTATATGTCTTTTCTACCGGTGATGAGAAAAAGAGTAAAACGAGCGGGCTGCTGCTGGGCATCAAGTTTGATAATTTCAGTCGCCGTCTCCACAGTAACGTGAGTAAGACCTGTATCTACGAAAATCTTCTGCATTACCTCACGATCAAAACCAAAGTGGAAGACACCGGTGTTATCACCATGAAAACGCCCCTGTTCAAGATCCAGGTCAGCGATACCCAAGAGTCCCTGAGGCGTTAAGGCGTCGTAAAATTTAGCGAGTAAGGGCTCAGTCTTCTGCACATGGTGCAAGGTCATACTACTGACAATAAGATCATATTGCCCGGGGAGATGATTTTCCTGCTCCAGATTACAAGGAGCTGTATGCACATTGGTCAGTCCTGCCTCCGCAATTTTTGTGTTGATCTGCTCCAGCATGCCACTGGAACTGTCCACACCGGTAATAGAGTGCACCAGGGGCTGCAGCGCAAGCGTCAGCAGTCCTGTACCGCATCCATAATCCAAGGCGTCGATAGCCTGCCCTTTTTTCAGATGCGCACCGATGGCCCCGGCCACATCTTGGGCCATTTGCACACGTCGCGGCACATCCCAGGTTGCCGCAGCCTTATCAAAATCACGTCGCTGCGTATTCATAGACATCATTCCTGATGAACGTCATCAAGAAACCTTTTGGCACCAGTAATCGTAGGATAATCGGTATACCCCTCAGGTCCTGGTGTATAAAAGGTTGCAGGATCAGGTGTGTTCAAAGGAGAGCCCAGGCGGATGCGTTCGGGTAAATCGGGATTGGCGATATATGCAGAACCAAAGGATACGGCATCCACCAGACTATCGGTTACCGCAGCCTCCGCCTCTTCAGGAGTATAGTGAAAATTTCCAACCAGAACCCCTTGGTATTCCTTACGAATAGGCGTCATCACATCACCTGTCTGCTCGCCCAGGATATCACCCCGCAGGACATGCAGATACGCAAGATTGTATTCATTGAGCTTGCGTGCGAGCCATATGGACAGGCCAACCGGGTCACTGTCGCTCATGGAATTGAAACTGGAGAGCGGTGAAATCCGCAGACCAACCCTATCCGGCCCCCATACCTCACTCACAGCGTCCACCACCTCCAGCAGCAGCCGCGCCCGATTTTCGATGGGCCCCCCATAAGGACCAGTACGGTGGTTGCAGCCGTCACGCAGGAACTGATCAAGCAGATAGCCATTGGCTCCATGAATTTCCACACCGTCAAAACCTGCGGCTCTGGCGTTGGTGGCAGCTTTGACAAAACCGCGCACTATGTTGGGCAACTCATCATCTTCAAGGGCTCGTGGTGTCACATAGGGCACCTTGCCCTGGGGAGTATGCACCATGTCGTTGGTAATGGGAATGGCACTGGAGGAAACCGGCACTGCACCATCATTGAGCAGTGGATGACAGGCTCGCCCGCCATGCCATAACTGCACCACTATACGACCGCCATTGTCATGCACAACCTGGGTGACCTCGTGCCAGCCCTGGATTTGCGCCTGATTATATAAGCCAGGCTCATTTTGAAAGGCACAGTTGCCCTCCATGGCCATAGTCGCTTCGGCAATGATAAGCCCCGCACCTGCACGCTGGCCGTAATACTCGGCCATCAAAGGTGTAGGAATATGATCGGCCGTAGCCCGGGAACGGGTCAGCGGCGCCATGAGAATGCGGTTGGGCAGAAAAAGTGAACCAAGCCGCAAGGGACTAAACAGAATATTCATTGATAATTCTCCATCGGTAAATCCGAAAAATATACAGCAGCGTTTACAATAATCCCTTTTTCAATTGAGGCCAGCCATTATCAGAAAAATAAGACCGGATTTCTCTCACCAACTGATCCTGTTCCGGGGGAGATTATTGAAGCTGCATGCTGACTTTCCGGAGTATTGGAATCTCATAATGCGATACATTCTCATTAACCCATCAATATAAAAGATATTGTTTCCCTTTGCATACATTTTTGTAATATGTAGAAAAAATGCAATTATTTGAACACCATTTTTGACAAATAAAATAGAACAACTTTAAGTAGATAGTTAAAATTCCCAATAATTCCCCAAAAATAATGTATTTTTAAGCCTTGTTAGGATTTGGTAAGCATGGTACGGTTAGTGCAAATTTTTATACCATTTCATTTTCACTTGTTTGCTTTACGCCAGAATGCATTTTGCAAAATGTTATGGTGCTGACATTGACCGTCAAAGAAACTCCGGTATCTATCGCAGCTTCTTTTTATATGGTTGTACAATTATTTTTTCACACAAAAAAGGAGAACAGAGTACCATGAACAAGCGACGTATTTTCCCCTTGGCAGCGGTTTGCGCCTCCCTCCTTGCTACCGCACCCTGTATGGTCAGCAATGTACATGCTGAAGAGGCAACGGAAAAAAATCCTCTGCAGTTCTGGAGTGACGCCAATGGCAGTTTCGCCAAACTGGAGATAGAGGCTGATTACGGCTTTTTCACCCAGGGCAATTCCTGGTTTGGGAAAGCGGAGAGCTATCTTGGGAGATCCTCTCACTCCTGGTCTGAAATTCTGATTCGCCCCGGCTTTGAATTCAATTATGTCCTGCCGGGAAGCAGCTCCTTCTATGGTATGTTGGATGCGGTTCAGGCCGACACCTTCGGTGGTATGGATGCGGCTGCATCAAATTATTATACCGGTGACACCACGGATTTCCGGATTGATCATGCCTATGTCGGCTGGAAATCCGGCGACCTGTTCAAGGGCGTAGACAAAGACTTCCTGGATATTTCTTTTGGCCGGCAGACCTATCTGGTTGGAACTGGTTTTCTGTTCGGCAGTGAAGGTGGCGCTGGTTTTAATCGGGCCGCTTACTGGACCGGTGGCCGCAAATCAGCCGAGTATGCAGGTATCGTCCGTTTAAAAACCGGTAACTGGTCTGCGGACCTGGTGTATCTCAAGTCTGATGATATCGCAAAAACCGACACCAAAGCGGGTGGCGGCAATATTGCCTATGAGGTCAAAGATACCGTCAATGTAGGCGCTGGCTTTTACATGATCACCTCGGATATTGAAGATCGTGACAAAATGAATGTCTATAATATCCGTGGTGGTGTGAATCCCTTTGCCCTGGCCAATGGCGCACCAGCCGGGCCGCAGTTGCTGCTGCCAGGCA